>NZ_SULK01000006.1:59598-170331 GCF_007115085.1 Clostridium sp. HBUAS56017
ATAATCATCTTCAAATTTTTCTTTTATTGCCTTAGCATAGAACTCTCCAAGTTTTTTCAACTGACTTCCTGTTTTATAATTTCCTGTATTTACAAAAAACGGTGTTTTTCTCCCACTCTTTGTAACAAAATCTCCAAAAGTTAAAACTCCACATTCTATCATAAATTCTATAAACTCTTCTTTATATGATTTCATTCTAAATTCCTCCTAAACAATTCCTACAATTTCGTTAATATCTTTTATTCCTTGTGACTTACAGAAATTCTCCATCTCTTTTATTATCTCTTTACCTGCTAACGGATTACTAAAGTTGATTGTACCTATTTGAACAGCATTAGCTCCAGCCATCATAAATTCTATTGCATCCAAACCAGTTGAAATCCCTCCAAGTCCTATAACTGGTATCTCAACAGCCTTCGCTACTTCATGAACCATTCTTAATGCTACTGGTTTTACTGCTGGACCAGAAAGACCTGCATATACATTATCAAAAACCGGCTTCCTTTTATATACGTCTATAGCTAATCCCTTTAGTGTATTTATCAAACTCAATGAATCTGCTCCAGCTTCTTCACATTTCAACGCCATATCAACTATATTTTCTGCATTTGGTGATAGTTTAACCATTAATGGCTTTTTGGCTATCTTTTTGATTTCCTTAACGAATTCATAAGCTACTTCTGACTTAATTCCATAGGCCATTCCTCCAGCCTTTACATTAGGGCAAGATATATTAAGTTCAATTATCTGTACATTTGTATTGTTAATCTTTTCCACCGCTTCAGCATAATCATCAAAACATCCACCACCAACATTAGCTAATATATTTGTACCTAACTCCTCCATTTTAGGAAGTTCACTTTTTATAAATCCATCTATTCCAGGATTATTAAGTCCCACTGAATTCATCATCCCTGATGGAGTTTCAAACACTCTTATTCCATCATTTCCTTCTTTTTGTTTTAAAGTTAATCCTTTTGAAGATATCCCTCCAAGTATTCCTACATCATAAAAATCATTGTATTCCGCACCAAAACCAAAGGTTCCTGAAGCTGCAATAACAGGATTCTTGAAATCAATTCCATTTATATTTACTTTTAACATTTCCATACCTCCGTTGGCTTACAATTCTACATAGCTTCCATCAAAAACCGGACCATCTTTACAAGTTCTCTTATTTCCATTTTTAGTCTTACATGTACACACTAGACAAGCACCTACTCCGCAAGCCATATGCTTTTCCATGGAAATGTAAACTTTAACTCCTTTTTCCTTGCACATATCAACAACTGCCTTCATCATTACCTCTGGTCCACAACAAAGAACTGTATCATATTTTTCCGGATTAAATATCTCTGTTACAAACCCCTTATGTCCATGCTTTCCCGTATTAGTTGCTACTTCAACTTTATCAGCGTAATTTGAGAATTCTTCTATTAAATATATGTCATCTCTAAAACCTACATATACATCTATAATTTCATCTTTATGTTTATTCCTAAGTCTTTTTGAAACTTCAACCATAGGAGCTGTTCCTATACCTCCAGCTACTATAGCCACTTTCCCTAGATTTTCATCAATATTAAACCCATTTCCTAAAGGCCCTGTTAAAGCCACTTCATTTCCCTCCACAAGTTTTGAAAATTCTTCAGTCCCTTTTCCCACAACTGCATAAAGAAATGTTATCTTATTTCCTTCCTTTTCACATATACTTATCGGTCTTGGAAGTAAAGTTTGTCCGTTTAGTTTTAACATATAAAATTGCCCAGGCTTTATATCATTTTCATCTTGGCATACCATTTTATATATATTATCAACAACTTTTTCATTTGAGATTATCTTTGATCTTCTATATGTAATACTCATAATTTCCTCCCTAAAGTTTATCTACAGCCATTCTTATTTCGTCTCTCATTCTTATTACTTCTTCTCTTGCACATTTTGCAAATTCAGTTGGTCTATTTTCTTTTTGGTAAGCTAGCAATATTCCTCTTGAAGAATTTACAACTCCACCATTGCCATTATTTAAATACATAGCTACATCTTCTGCCTTACCACCTTGTGCCCCATAACCAGGTATTAAGAAAAACATAGATTTAAACCTTTCCCTTAAAGCTTTTCCTTCTTCTACATGAGTACAACCTATAACTCCACCTAAAGGGTGATAACCACATTTTGATATAAGTTTTTCGCCTATACTCATGAGCTTATCACCAACAATGTGATAAACTTTATCTCCTGAAGTTGTATCTAAATATTCTATATCTTCAGCTCCCTTATTAGACGTTCTAACTAAACTGAATATACCCTTTTCCCCTCCTTCTAGATAAGGCAAATAAGGTTCTATACTATCCATTCCCATATAAGGACTTAATGTAATAAAATCCGCCTCAAAATCTCCAGTAAAATGAGCTTTTGCATACATCTTTGCTGTTGCAGCTATGTCCCCTCGTTTAATATCAGCAATTATTATTGCATTTTTTTCTCTTAAATATTTTAGAGTTCTTGTATAAGCCATCATTCCTGAAATCCCCATAGCTTCATAATAAGCTATTTGAACCTTAAAGCATGCTGCTACACCTACTGTTTCATCAATTATTTGTTTATTAAACATAAAAATTGCATCTTCTTCTGACCTCTCACTTTTTATATGTTCTGGAACATAATCAATAGATGTATCTAACCCTACACAAACAACTCCTCTTTCTTCAACTCTTTTGTATAGTTTATCCATTATTGTACTCATAAAATTCCTCCTATTTCTTATATAAGACTTTCCCCTTTTTTATTGTCGCTTCAATCTCACCATAAAACTCCATACCTTCAAATGGTGTATTTTTTCCTTTAGAAGCAAATTCACTTGAATCTACCCTATACTTTTCATCTAGATTGACAAGAACTAAATCTCCATCTTTCCCAACACTTATAGTCCCTTTATTCATACCTAAAAGCTTTGCAGGATTCTTACTCATAAGCTCACTTAACTTTTCTAGGGAAATTACATTTCCTTTAACTAGGGTTGTATAAGAAATAGAAAATGCAGTTTCAAGACCTACCATTCCAGGTGAACCTTTAAGTTTTTCATCTGCTGTATGAGGTGCATGATCTGTTCCAATTGTATCTACAAAACCATTCTTTATTGCATAATGTAAGAATTCCACATCTTCCTTTTCTCTTATTGGTGGATTTACTCTATAGTCATTAATATCTCTAGTTAATGATATATGATGAGGTGTTACCTCACAAGTTACGCTAGCTCCCTTAAGTTTTGCATCTATTATATACTCCATTGAAGTTTTAGTTGATACATGTGCCATGTGAAGCCTGCCACCAGTATACTTTGCCAATTCTATATCTCTTAAAGTCATCATATCTTCTGCAAGCCTCATATCTAAATTTGAAAATTCCGGACTTTCAGCATGTGACATCACTATCCAACCATAGCTTTTAGCTTTATTTAAAGCTTCCATCATTATTCTTGAATCCTTAACGCCTTTGCCATCATCTGATATAGCTTTAATTCCTTTATCATCCTTAATTAGTTCTAGATGTTCTAAAGTCTTACCATCAAAATTTTTTGTAATAGAAACACACTGATGTATATCTATAAGACCTAATTCTCTTCCTTTACTCCTTACATATTCTAAAGTTTCTTTACTTGAAACTACGGGATTGGTATTTGCCATTAGGCAAACGCCTGTATATCCACCTCTTAAGGCTGCTTTTGATCCCGTTTCAATATCTTCCTTCCAAGTTAAACCTGGATCTCTAAAGTGAGCATGTGTATCGATAAAAGATGGCATTAATGTTAAGCCTTTAGCATCTATTCTTTCTACATTTTCTTTATTAATTTCAGAAGCTATTTCTTTTATTAATCCATTTTCTATGTATAAATCGCCCAAAAAATCTTGGCTACAATCTAATATTCTTGCATTTTTAATCAATAAATTCATCTAACCACCTCAACTAAACTTCTGATAATTTTGTTATATCATCACAATACTCGCACCTATATGTCCCTTCTTCTTTATTCATTAGAACAAATGAATGGGGAACATATTTTTCAACTCCAGTTATGCATCTTGGATTTTTACATTTTAATATATTTGTGACTTTCTCCGGTAAATTCGGCTTTACCTTGTAAACTTCACAATTTCTAACTTCATCTATAGTTATTGATGGTGACATAAGTCCAAGAACTGTATAATCTATATCATCCCAATTATCTTTTTCAATTTTTATTATGTCTTTTCTTCCTAGCTTTTTACTCTCAGCATTCATTATCAATGCAACTCTATCTTTTGATTTATCCAAGTTTAAATAATTAAATATTTTTATTCCCATACCTGCAATAATATGATCTATTACAAGCCCATTTTTAATACTTGTTATCTCTAACATCTACACCACCCCCAAAAGCTTACACATTAACGCCATTCTTACATACATTGCATATTCTGCTTGTTTAAAATAGGCAGCTCTATTATCATCATCTACTTCAACTGCTATTTCATTCACTCTTGGAAGAGGATGCATTACAATCATATTTTCTCGTGCATATTTCATTTTCTCTGCATCTAATATATAACTATCTTTTAACCTTAAATATTCCTCTTCATTAAAGAATCTTTCTCTTTGAATCCTTGTCATATAAAGAATATCAACTTTCTCCATTACATCCTCAAGTCTCTCTACCTCCATAAACTCTATATGATTCTTTTCAATAAATTCTTGTTTAATATAATTTGGAACCTTCAATTCCTTAGGCGATACTAATACAAACTTAGTTCCTTCATATCTAGACATAGCTTTTATTAGTGAATGAACAGTTCTACCGTATTTTAAATCTCCACAAATTCCTACAGTATGCCCTCTCAAGCCTTTCTTTAAACATTCTATTGTAAGTAAATCTGCTAGTGTCTGAGTTGGATGTTGATGACCTCCGTCACCTGCATTTATTATTGGAACACCGGAATAAAGACTTGCTACCTTCGCTGATCCTTCTTTAGGATGCCTCATTGCAATTATATCTGTATATATAGATACCATTTTTATAGTATCTGCAAGGGTTTCACCTTTTGATGCCGAACTGGAATTTGGTTCCGAAAAACCTAAGATTTTGCCACCTAGTCTCATCATCGCTGCTTCAAAGCTAAATTTTGTTCTTGTACTAGGTTCATAGAAAAGAGTACCTAAAATTTTCCCATCACATATCTTTGAAAACTTTTTAGGATCGTTAATAATTTGATGTGCTAATTCGAAGATTTCATCTAGTTCTTCTACTGAAAAATCCATTGGGTCTATTAAATGTTTATTCATCATTAATGTTCTCACTCCTTCTTAACTTCTCCGAGCTAAAATTAAAGGTTATATATTTGAATATATGTTAATGTTTTTATTACCTTGCATTAACTGTATATTTAAATCAACATATTACATAAAAAAGCCTTCCTTTAATTTAAAGGAAGGCGTAATAATCCTAGTTCATAATGGTTTAAATAACTTTCCTTACTGACCTCTCTGGATCAAATTAAAGGTTTTTCTTTCGTTAAGAATACCACCTAATGAATCTATTGTCAATGTTATCATATAATAAATTTATTTAAAGCAATGAAAAGATAGACTTAATATTATTACCACTAACTTCAAATAATAAATTTACTTAAACTTTAATTCAAAAATCCTCCAGTGTTACTTCCATGCAACATCGAAATAGTATCATTTATAGATTCAATTACATCCTTATAGCTTAAATATATTCTTGTTTTTATAGAATTATTTTCAAGATTATATTTTTCAATTTTACCATATAAATATTTTTTACCTTTTAACAAATTACTTAAAATATAATTATCGCTTCTTGAAATGTAACCAATAACGAACCCACTTTCTCCTGCGACTTTAATCGCTCTATTATCATAAGAATTATTTTCTTCTATTTGCAAATAAAATATCTTACTATTTTCAAGCTCATCCTCTAATGATCTTCTATATCTATATTGACATCCTACTACATCTGTTGTTAATAAATAAACATCACTAATATGTTCATTTATAGATTTATTGTTTATATCTATATATTCCTTTTTCCCTTCTTCACAACTAAACAACAATGTTTTCATCTTAAACTTTACCTCTTCATTTGGTTCACTATTATAAGCTACTTTTATTTCTTCTAACTGCTGTTCATTAAGTTCATCCTTATACCTAGAAAGATAGTTTATAGCTTCAGCTCTAATCTTGTTAATCTCTCCATTTAAGGCTTTTAATGCAATTTCCTTACCATATGGATAGATATCTTTTAATGATTTAATTAGCAAAGAAAATATAATAGATATTATATTTTCTTTGCTTAGTTCCTTATCATCTATATCTTGTGCCCCTCTACAAATTTTATCTATACAAAAATGATTTGTGAAATAATTTAAAAGTTTTAATTTATCTTCCCTTCTGCCCTCTTCAATTAGATAGCAGTATATATTAAAATCTTTATGATCTCTTTCTAAATATAGAAATAAATCTTTATACTCTAATTGATAATCATAAAAATCTGCCAAAGCAATAACATCTTCACTTAATCCTTCTTTATCTTTAATCCCCTTCTTAAACACATCAATCCATTTCTCATCTTCCAATAAGTTATTTAATTCTTTTTCCAACTCTTCTATATCACACTCTAGAGTTTCATCTTGAGCTATTCCTTCTCTTATTAAGAAAATTGAATTTAGATTTTCAAAATTATCGCCAATACTATTTACTAAGGAAAGATAATTTCCAATTAGATTATATTTAGATTTAATTATAGAAAATTCATTTTTCCTTAAATAGCTGCATATTAAATATGACAAATTATCTAACCTTTTCTTATCAATATTTTCTAAATATCTTTCTAAATTAATAGTAGTAAAAATATAATTAATTAAAAGTTCTTCATATATCTCGTCTTTATATCCTTCTTCAATCATATACGAAACTATTTTAGGACTAAAATATTCTATATTAGTTATAGCAAATACTTTAATAGTTCCTTTAGATTTCTTTGAAAGTTCAACTAAATAATTATTATATCCCTTAAGGTTTCTAATAGTATTCATTAAATAAAAAATATATTCCCCACTTCTAGAAAAAACATCAAAAAGCTCCGGTAATTTTTCTTCCGATAGATATCTACTAGATAAGATTAATCCTAATTTTACATGCCAAGGAGTCTCTGATTTATATATTAAATTTTCTGTAAACTCTCTTACCCATACTTCATTCAATACATTTTCCATAATTAAAATATTGATCTTATTTATAAGTGGATTCATATAATAAATTAATAGAATATCCTCTAAGTGAAACTTAGGGTATAAAATATTTTTATCGTATATATCTTTTATTTCTTCAATGAGATAATCCGCTAGATCTAATTGTTCATTAACTGGCATACTTTCAGAAATGTAAATATACTCTAGCTCTTTTTTACCTAAATCATATTTATATTCCTTTAATGTTCTTAATTCTTCGAAGATACTACCCATATTTTCACCATCCTTTAGCTAAATATTTTACCTTTAACAAATTTAAATCATTATACAAAATTTATATGATTTTGTAAATAAATCCTAACAATCATATACCTCTACAAAAAGAGGAAGAATTGCATCATTCATTGAATTTCTCCCTCTTCTCAAAAATATTATTTTCTCTTTTGCTTTCTCGTTGCATTATTGTCTTCTTTATAAATTTCATCACATTCTTTGTTAATTGTTTCTTCCGCTTTATTCATTTCATTATTTCCAAAATCAATCATCTTAGGTTCTATCCATGAATCCTCCATATATATACCTCCAAATTGATTTGCATAAGCTTTTTTACTAAGTTGATTTTTAGTAAAGCGATTAACTATACAATAACTTATAATATATCTATTCATATTATCCTAAATGTATTCTAAGTTCTTTACAAAAACAAAAGGTTACTTTAAAAATAAATTTTTTAAAGTAACCTTCTAAGCTCTACAGAAGATAAATTATATATCCTACTAAATTTCTGTACATAACTCTTATCTTCTTTTTCTACTAATAATCGTACCTATTAACGAAGCAAATCCTAATCCAAAAACTCCCAACGCCCCTACATCTCCTGTTTTTGCACTACTAACTTTTTCTAAACCATTATTAGTTTCAGTTGATATAACTTCGCCTGCTGTCTTTTGTATTATAGATTGCCTATCCCCTTTAGTATTTTCTTTTTTAGGATCAGTATTATCTCCAAAGATATTATCAACCAAAACCATATAACTACCTAAATCTATATTATTATTACTATCTCTTCCTATAGTTTTAGGCATTTCTGTGCTCTTAAATGCTGATGCTTCAATTCTTTTACCATCTATATTCTCAGTATCTGTGCCATTATAAAAGTAATTATTTTCTCCTCTTACCATATCAGGAACTGAATCTGCTTTACCAGCTATAGTTCTATAAGAAATATTATTTTTCAATTGGTAATTAAGAATAGCTCCTGTATAATAATCCAAGCTATAGTTAACATCATTATCTACCGATATACAATTTTCCACTATAATTGCAGGATTACTATTTCCAGTTATCCCTGCAGCACAGTTTCCGAAGGATATTGAATTTTTAAGAGCATGTTTAACTGGTATACCTTCACCACCAAGCTTAAATCCATTACCATCTCCTTTTGTAAGAGTTCCATCAGTTAGCTTTCCATTTTGATAAGCTACACAATTCTCAATTAAAACAGGATCAATTGATCCAACTTCAAGTTTTGAAAACAAATCCCATCCATCATCACAATTATTATGAGATATACAACCTCGGAATACATTTCCAGATCCGACACTGATTTTTGCTGCAAATCCATCTGCATTATTCATTGCTCCATCCATATTATCATACGATTCGCAATTTAGAATTAGATTATTTTTAGGCCACTTATTTTTTGAATCGTCTAGTGATCCACTAATTTGCAGACCTGTATCTCCATTTTTATAAGTTTTAACATCTTCTACTATGTTATTATTACCTGATACTGTTATTCCATGTTGTTTATCTGCTGTATTACATAAATCAATACCATATACATGCCAGTAACTTCCTCCTATTGTTAATCCATCACATGTTTTGTTAAAATCAAAAGTAGCTCTTTTACCATCATAGGTAGTTAATGTTTTCATTTTTTCTGCAGTACCACTATTATCTTTATTTATTTTCAATGGTGATTTTAAACTATAAGTTCCACCTTTAACTTTGATAGTTTGTCCATCATTTGTATATTTTAATGCCGTGCTAATATCTATTGGGTTATCAATTGAACCACTTCCATTTGCTGTACCTTCTTGAGAAACGTATACATCTCCATTTTCTACTCCATAACTCTTATATAATACATTATGAGTAATTGTTCTAGGAGTTACATCTGCATTGATTGATGTTTTAGCAGGTATATAAGTTATCTCAAATTGATTTGTTCTAAGATTAAGCTTTGTATCTATATTTAATTCTTCATTCTTTTGAACTTTACTATCATAAATTAAGTTACCATCCTGTTTAACACTTATATTTCCTTCTACTGTATTATTTAGAGACAACTTATATTTAGAAGATCCTGTATCCTTTGATGATAATACATTTACAGCAGGAACTACTACTTGTTCAGGTTCTGGCAATCCTTTTGGATCAGTTGCTACATCTGAAGTTGTAAAATTAATGTTGGAGACAGTAATTGATGCTATACGAGCAGTAAAAAACCCAACATATATTTTATTATCTATTACTTCTAATTGTTTTGGTCTATAATATGTTATTTCTTCACCATCATCAATACTTGCAATATATCCAGTATTTGTTTTTTTGAGTTTTAACTTATATGTTGATGTACCATCATTAGCCGGTCTTCCACTGAACACGTGTGGATTTTCCATCGTAATTTTTCCGCTAAGATCTTTTGTTACTCCATTTCTAAATACAGACATCATCTTAGCTTGGTACCCTCCAACAAGTGCCATATTTGATGGGCTAACTGAAGCATCATTTTCCACACCTAATATATCTCTTGCCATAATTCCAAATCCACATTGATTATCTGGCTTTATCTTTTCAAAGAAATTAACCTTTACATCAGCTGATATTTCAAAGTTTTTAGATGCATCTACTTCAGTGTAATAATAGGAAATACCATCATTAGATCCAGCAATCTTTCCTCCAGGATGTGTACCATCTTTTCTACCCGAAGTTAATGTTACAGTCTTATTCTTATCATCAACTTGAACAGTGTTATTTTCTTCAGATGTTGTTGCCCCAAACCTTGTAAAATTCCATTTAACTTGTTCTGATTGATTTGTTGCATTAGTTGAAAAGTTACTGTTAATTGAATTTAATTCATTTACTCTGCTATTCACATCCCAACCAGCAAATACTTTTTCCTTTGTAAACTCACTAGCCTCTACATCTGATAGCACTTTTCTAATTGCATTTGATTTAGCACCTTCACCTGTACTTCCATACTCACACATAAAGTTATCTTTTGGTAACTGTCCGTTCATTTGTGACCAGCCTTCTTCAGATATATGCTTTCCCATTTCGCAATTTTTATATACAACACTTGATTTTACTTGAGTCTTTACACTACTTGGATGCCATGGTCTTCCTAAATATACACTTCCTGCATCATCTATGTTACTTGTTAATTTTGAATTTAAAAACAAGAATCCATACGAAGTATCCACCAAAGTGCTTGGAGCCGCTACATATCCTTTAGGAGTAACACCTTCTCTTTCTACAGAATTTATTTCACAATTCTCAAATACTGCAGTAGCTGCACCAAAGATAAAGTCAACATCTCCTTGAATAAAACAATTATAAAAATATTGTTTATTTTTATTTACATATAATGTGTCTTGATTTCCTATAAGATTACAATTTACAATAACGCTTTGATCAGCTTCATTTTTTAGTGCAACAGCTTGCTTCTTTTCCATGTCTGCATGAGCTATTTCGTCAAAAGAATTTTCTATTGTTAAATTTACAGCTGAAAAACCTGTTGCTAATGGCCCTACTGTAACACTAGCTGAACCTGTTGTTCCATAAGTTGTTATCCCATCTCCCCCATGTTCAGTTAACTTAGTAGTACCAGCTGCTGCATCATAAGTTAAAATTGTCTTATCTTTACTTTCACCTTTTAATATTACATTTGGTTGTGTAACATTAATTTTTTCTTTATATGTACCATTCTTTATATAAATAATAACTTCACTTGTATTATCTTCTGGCACTGAATTTATAGCAGCTTGTACCGTACTAAACATCTTTATTTTATTTACTTCTTGTCCATTAACTCCGGTATATTTTCCATCAACAATCACATTAATTTTTTTACTTTTTATAACGTTTTCAGAAACTGCATTATTTATCACTTCACCCTTTGCTGTAGTTGGACTTACTAATCCTTGGGAAACAATGATGGTTGCACAAATTAAAATTGATAAAAATTTTTTTCTCATCTACATCTTCTCCTTAAAAATAGTTTCATATTTTAGCATATTGTTACATGTTGTATACCAATACGTATTTTCCTCTTTTTTCCATTTTATATTTTTTATATTACTTTCAAATTGGTATATTAAACGATTTCAGCTATATTTTACTATAAATTTTACAGAATATCAAACAAAAAATATATTTTTTGTTTTTTTAGCTAAATCTTTTCTCTTTTTTTCACGGATAAATATTCAATAATATATATCTATCCACATGATGTATACTAGAAATCTCTTTGAAAACATATTATTAATCATGCATATGAAGAACTATCAATAAACATTACATATAAAAAAGGCTTTTAACTTGTATATATTATAAATCACTTAAATATTTTACATATCATTTCAAGCTAAAAAACTATTATTGAAAATAAAAAAATAACCCCTAGATTCCTAGAGGTTATGCCACTTTGAGTCAATGCCAGTTATTCATGATATTATCCCACATCATTTTTCCGCATTTTGCTAAAGTCACTGTTCCATATACACTGTTTGGTATACAACTTGATAAAACTGTAAATACGAATGTGCCTTTCTGCACTTGTATTAATGCTGTATCATTTTCTACACCTTTTTTATCTCCAGTTTTACTTGAAATCTCAAACTTTAAATCGTCTGGAATATAAAGTGCCAACTTGTTCTTTATTTGTTGTCTTCTCAATATATCAACAAGCATTGTACTATTTTTTTTATTTAGGAAGGTACCCTTATATAAGTGTCTCCATACAGTTGAAAGATCATATGCAGTTGTTATATTTTCTATATTATTTTTTCTATTTCTTTCATCATTTGTCTTTCTATTTAGAGATGTATTCCTCAATCCCATTTTATTTATATCTGTATTTATTACATCAATTCCCACTATATCAATTATTTTGTTTGCAGCAGTATTATCGCTTTGTATAAGCATAGCAACTAAAAGTTCAAATACTGTATATTCTCTTTCATCAAATTCATGAATTATTCCTGTCCCAAAAACCTTATCTTCTCTTTTTATTTGAATTCTATCCATAAATCCTACTTTTTTATCTTCTACAGCTTTTATTAACGAAACAGCAATAGGAAGTTTCATACACCCCGCTGCAACCATTTGTACGTTTTCATTATAACCATAAACAAAACCGCCTGATAGATCCTCAAAAAAGAATCCATAACTCCCTATTCTTGACTCTAAATATCTCTTTATCTCTTTCATAATACCCTCCTATGAATCAACCCTCTTTTGAAACTTTAAATAAATTTATATCACCAAAGCACTAACTCAAACGAATTAGTGCCCATTGCTATCTAGTCTCCAAAGGATGTGCCTATCTTTTTGGCTATCATAACTAATTCCCCTTTAGGACTTACTTGTTTAGTTTTTTGACCAATTACATTTTCTAAACTATCTGAAGATATTTTATCACCTTTAAGACAGACCATTTGCCCAAACTTTCCTTCATTAATCAATTCTACCGCTGCCACGCCATATCTAGTAGATAATATTCTATCAAAAGTAGATGTTGTTCCTCCTCTTTGAATATGCCCAAGAACTGTACATCTTACTTCATGATCTTTTATTAACCGCTCTAAATCATCAGCAAGCTTATTTCCTATGCCTCCTAATCTAATTGGGTCTGGACTATCCTTAACTATTTTCGATACTACAACATCTCCATCTTTCGATTTAGCTCCTTCTGCCACAACTATAATTGTAAACAATTTACCTTCACTTTTTCTTTGTTCAATTTTCTCAACAATTTTATTAATATCATAAGGTATTTCAGGAAGTAAAATTACATCCGCAGATCCAGCAATACCTGATTCTAGGGCAATCCATCCCGCATTTCTTCCCATTACTTCGCAAATCATAATTCTATGGTGAGATTCAGCTGTAGTATGAAGTCTATCCAAAGCTTCGGTAGCCACATCAATTGCTGTATTAAATCCAAAAGTTACATCAGTTGATGCTAAATCATTATCTATAGTTTTTGGCACTCCTATAACTTTAACGCCTTTCCTTGAAAAATCTCTAGCAGATGTTAATGTTCCATCTCCACCAATAACAACTAATACATCCACTCCTTCTTTTTTTAAATTTTCAACAGCTACATCAGATACATCTTTCCTAACCATTTTCCCATTTTCAAGTATCTGATAATCAAATAGGTTATCCTTATTTGAGCTATAAAGAATTGTTCCACCCTTGCTAAGTATACCAGATACAGTTTCAAGTGTTAGAGGAATAAAATCATTATTATACAACCCTCTATACCCAAACTTATATCCAATCACTTCATATCCACAATTTAATATTGCAGTTCTTGTAACAGCTCTAATAACCGCATTAAGCCCAGGACAATCTCCGCCCCCTGTTAACAAAGCTATCTTTTTAATTTTCTCAGCCATTTTAAATCCCCCTCTACCCATAAACTAACACTCGTCAATTGTCTTTATTTTCTGACAATTTTCTTAAAAAAAATATAAAGATATCGTCTACATTTAGCATGACAAATATACCTCTTATAAGCATTATGATACCACAATTATTTCCAACTTAAAAGTACTTTGTATATATTTTATCAATATGTACAAATACCTAAGATAAATTTTGTTTATCTTAGGTATTCTAAATTATAATGTAATCACTTTTGTAAACACTAATATTGCTAATAATATCCCTGCAGCTACTCTATATACTGCAAATACTCTCATTGGTCTCTTCTGTAAAAAAGCTACAAATCTATCCATAACCACTAAAGATACTAAAAATGCAACTACAAATCCTACAACCAAAGCTACCCAAGTTGTTGTATTCATAACGGAATAATCAAATTCAAATAGATCTTTTCCTGATGAACCTATCATAGCTGGAATAGCTAAGAAGAATGAAAATTCAGCTGCTATCGGAGTTGATATACCAGCTATCCACCCTCCCATAATAGTAGATGCACTTCTAGACATACCTGGCCACATAGAAAGTACTTGGAACAAACCTACTTTGACAGATTGAATTGGTGTTATATTATCAATATTTTTTGTAGCATGTTTTCTTTTTCTAAACATATTTTCAATTATTATAAGTAATATACCACCAACTATAAAACCAATTATAACTGCTTCTGGTCTAAACAAGCTCTTAATTTTACTATAAAATAGAACGCCTACAATTCCTGCTGGAATAGATCCTATAATTACATTTATCCCAAATCTAAAACCTGTTTTTCCTTCCCTCCCACCAGTAAATATAAATTTAAAAAACTCTATAACACTGTCCTTAATCTTTTTCCAATATAAAACTACTACTGCTAATATTGCTCCTAATTGAATTACTACTTCAAACATTTTTACAAAATCACCAGTAAAATTAATTGCTGCCCCAACTAAAATCATATGACCAGTAGAAGAAACTGGTATAAATTCCGTCAAACCTTCGACTATAGCTATTATTATCGCTTTAAATATAAAAACAAAATCTAATCCCACTCATATCACTCTCTTTCTTAAAATTACCGTTTAATTATACTTACTAAATAGTTTATTGTCTATTTTATTCATTTATTTTTAATATTATCTTGAATAATTATTAAGAAATAAAGAAAAAACAAATTAATTTATAATTAGCTTGTATTAACTAAAGATATCCACTCAGAACATTATTTTTTTACTCCGAGCGGATCTCATTACAACATTTACTTTATTACTCTACCTAAAATTTCTTTTTTCTCTTTATCAAAATCTGGCACATAGCTCTTTAACAAGGTAAATTTTCCTTCAAGTACATACTTCCCCAAATATGCTGGAATTAGTATACTATCCCCAAATTTAATTTCTAATTCATACTCCAACGATTTTATTTTTCCTTCTCCATCAACACAAGTAAACAAATAAAATCTATCTTTATCACTATACTCTACCACTTTTGTTTTCACAACATACTTTTGTATTGTAAAAAACTCACTTAAACACAAAATAATTTTATCATATCCATCTTCATTATATGTTATTCCCTTTACATCTTCTGATTTTAAATTAAAATCAATCACATCAAGAGCCCTATCTATATGAATTTCTCTACCACGATTATAATCATAAACCCTATATGTTGTATCACTACTTTGTTGTATTTCAGCAACAGTTACACCTTCACATATTGCATGCACAAGTCCACTTTTTACATAATAGAACTCACCTTTTTTAACAGGAATCACATTTAAATACTTATCTAACTCACCTTTTTCAAGTGCCTCTCTAAAGTTCTCTTTGTCACACTCCTTTGTTCCCATAACTAAGCTCGCACCTTCTTTTGCATCAATGATATACCAAGCTTCAGTTTTACCTAAATCTTTTTCAACCTTTTCTGCATACTCGTCATCTGGATGAACTTGAACTGATAATTTATCCTTTGCATTGATAATTTTTATTAATAAAGGAAACTTTTCCTTATCAATCTTTCTCCCGATTATTTTTTCCCCATTACTTTCAATAAGTTCTTTAAAACTAGTTCCTTTGAATTCTCCATTTGCAACTATTCCAATACCATTTTTATGACAAGCTATATCCCAGCTTTCACCTATATTGCCATCTGGAACATCAGTTCTAAATTTCTCCAATTCCCTTCCGCCCCATATTCTTTCATAATATAAACTTTCAAATTTTATTGGATACATTCTATTACCTCCTATTACTTAATTTCACAGAACAACAGATATTTAAATAAATTATAAAGCCATCTTTATAATATTTAAATTTATAAAACTCATCTATATTCCTATTTTTTTCTAGTATACTTCACAAAAAAAACTATTTCAATTATCATTTTCCCTTTTAATATACTCTAGCTTCATTAACCTAGATATTAATTTATGAATATTAACTTCTAATTTGAATCATATCTATATAAAAATATTATTTTTTACAATTACTCTTTGTATTATTAATTCTTTTTTGTATATTCTCATAATATCCGGAAGATGTTCTACTTACAACCTAAAGCCCTATACATTGTCATAATTAAAAATCTATCAAAAATACATTGATGACAAAATGTGGTTTGTGCTATACTTAATGTCAAAGTTTAAAATTATGACATAATAATTTATATAGCATTTAAGGTGGTGATTAAGATTAATATAAAATCAATTTTAGGTGTTTTAGCAGGTAAATTGACTATCTTTTTAACAAAGCATTTACTTAAAGGAGGAAGTACTTTTCCTGGTACAGTAGCCTTAAAATTTGACAAACAAATCTTAAATAAAATAGCAAAGGGCTACAAGGTAATTTTAGTTACTGGAACTAATGGTAAAACTACTACTACCAGTATGATATCTAATATTTTTAAAGCAAAAGGGTATAGAGTGATTACAAACAATACTGGTGCAAATCTTTTTAGAGGTGTTGTTTCTTGCTTTATTGATAACTACAGATTTTTTAAAAGTAATGAAGGAAGTTATGCAATTATTGAAGTAGATGAGGCTAATGTAAAATTTGTTACAAAATACATAGAGCCTGAAATTATTACCATAACAAATTTATTTAGAGATCAATTAGATAGATATGGTGAAGTTTACACAACTCTTAATAAGATTTTAGAAGGAATTATAAAAGTACCTAATACCAAGTTAGTATTAAATGGAGATGATTCTCTATTTGGGAAACTTGATGTTCCAAATAAAACTATATATTACGGCTTTAACAAAACTTTGAATGATGAAACTGCAATTGATATAAACGCAGATGCAAAGTTCTGTAAGTTTTGTAAATCTCCTTATCAATATAACTTTATAACATATAATCACTTAGGAGACTTCTATTGTCCAAATTGTCATTATAAGAGAGCCAAGCTCAAGTACGCTATTGAGGATATATTAAATTTGGCTCCTGATCATTCAACTGTAATGATTAATGAAACAAAAGTTACAATAAGCCAGTCAGGCCTATATAATATTTATAATGGCTTATGTGCCTATGCTATTGGAAAAGAAATGAATATAGATAATAATTGCATTGCTAACTCTCTTGGGAAACAAGATTCAAGCTTTGGTAGACAAGAGGAAATTCTTATAGAAGGAAAAAAAGCTAAGATTATCTTAGTTAAAAATCCTGCTGGTTATAATCAAGCTTTAGATACTCTTTGTTTAAATACAGAGAATTTTTCAACACTATTTATGTTGAATGATAATTACGCTGATGGCACTGATGTATCTTGGATCTGGGATGTAGATTTTGAAAAATTATCAAACCTCCCTATTAAAGATATATTCATTTCAGGTACTCGATTATACGATATGGCAGTAAGATTAAAAACTGCCGGCCTAAATTCTGATTCTTTTATAGTAGAATCAGGTTACGAAGAATTAACTGAAAAAGTAAAAAATTCTTCTACAGATAGAATTTACATCCTAGCTACTTATACAGCTATGATTAATTATAGAAAATATCTACACTCAAAAGGCTATATCAAAAAGCTTTGGTAGAGATTAGGAGGTAATTATGGAATTAAATATCTGTCATCTTTACCCAGATTTATTAAATGTTTATGGCGATGTAGGTAATATTTTAATTTTAAAAAATAGAGCTGAAAGCCGTGGAATAAAAGTGAATGTTATTAATATTTCTTTAAAAGATGATTTTAAAAGTGATGAGATGGATATAGTTTTCTTTGGTGGTGGTCAGGACTATGAACAATCAATTGTTTCCGAAGACTTAAAAAACAATAAGCAAGAAGAACTATCTAAATACATTGAAGCCGAAAAAGTTTTTCTAGCAATTTGTGGCGGATATCAACTTCTTGGCAAATATTATAGAGCTCCAAACGGAGAAAAACTAAAAGGTCTTGGTATATTGGATATATATACCGAGGGTGGAGACACAAGGTTTATCGGTAATACAGTAATCTATAACGAAGATACAAAGGAAACATATGTTGGTTTCGAAAATCATTCAGGCAGAACATATATTAACAATTTAAAGCCTCTTGGTAAATGTATTTATGGTTATGGAAATAATGGCGAAGATGGCAATGAAGGATGCATATATAAGAATACATTTTGTACATACTTTCACGGATCTCTTTTATCTAAAAATCCTGAACTTGCAGACAGAATGATAAGACTTGCTTTAGAAAAAAAATATGAAAATGTAACCTTAGATCCATTAGATGATACTTTTGCATTAAAAGCAAAAGAAAGTATAATTGACAGCTACAAATCAGAAAATTGGAACAAACAGAATTAATCCATTGTATAAAGTGGCAAGTTTGCTAAAAGTAGCCTATATCTTATTCAAATTAAATTTTTAAGATATAGGCTATTATTTTTATTCCTTTCTTATCACTTTCAAGTACAGATTAGGAGAATTATATAAAAAAATAAGGTAAATCATCTTTAACACGACTTACCTTACTTTCATAACGCTGTAACTAATTAACGTTTTTTATCTACACCTTAACTCCAGCCATCTCATCTGAAATAGGGATTAATTTATCTCTTAAAAAACCTCTTTCTTTTATAGCATAAAAATAAAAATCATCTCCGACTTTGCATCGAATATTTTCATTTTTCACTATGTTATATTTTTTACCGTTATAATCTACACCTATATAATATTTATTAGTTTCATCCTTTATCATACATCTAAATGCATCGCTCACTTTTAATTTCATCCCCCACCACAGTATTACTATATCATTATATCATAAAATAGATTATTTTTTGACTATTTTTTTATTCTTTACTATTTTTATTTTTATATTCTTAAATTATCTTGTATTATTTTTACAAACTTCTTTATCAAAAACAAACTTATATATATAATTTCAATTTTATGGTACTTTTTTCATTGCAATTATTACAAAATTATTATATATACTTCTTTAGCTAATTTATATGCGGTTTTTTATTGTTATTAATTTTCATAAATGCTATACTTATAAATGTTTTTAAGTATATTTTTGGGATGGGGAGATAAATCATGACTAAAAGAAAATTATTCAAAACTATTACATTAGCTCTTTCCATAGCTTTATTAACGCCTTTTGCTAATAAAGTTCAAGCTAAGGAAGATGGAAGTAGCATAAATATTGTATCACAAGCAGCTATAGTTATGGATTATGATACAGGAGAAATAATTTACGAAAAAAATGCAAACGAAAAAAAATTCTTAGCAAGCACGACCAAATTAATGACTTCATTACTTTTTGCTGAGCATAATAAAAAAACAGACACTATTACTTACACTGAATCAGCTAAAATCCAACCGCCATATACCCTTGATTCTGAAAAGATGAAACCTTATGGAAAGTCTTTTAAAGTTGGAGATACACTATCTGCTGACATAGTTATGAAAGGTCTTTTACTATTCTCAGGAAACGATGCCGCTTATATGATTTCTGATGCAGTTGGTGGAAGTAAAGAAGGCTTTGCCAAAATGATGAACGATAGAGCTAAACAATTAGGATTAGATAACACACACTTTGAAAATCCTAATGGACTTCCTGAAAAATCTTCTGATGGAAAAGAACACGATGTTAACTATTCAACTGCATATGAACTAGCTCTATTAACAAAAGCAGCTTATGAAAATGATTGGGTAAAAGAAACAGTTCAGCTTCATAACGCTGATGTTATTCTACCTGGAAATACACGAGTAAAATTAGAAAACAGAAATACAGAATTAGGAAAAAACGGAAACATAGGTGGAAAAACTGGTATAACAGATGAAGCCGGTACATGTTTTTCTGGAGTTTATGAAAGAAATGGCAAGAAATATCTAGCAGCAGTTTTAAAGTCAGATAGAAATAGTGATTCAAAAAGATTTGAAGATATAGATGCCATAATGGATTATAGCGAAAATGCTAATAGAGAAGTTTATAAAAAATCTGGTGAAGAAGTTGGAACTGCTGAACTTCAATATAAAATGTTTAAGTTCTTTGGACCTACAAAAACTATAACTGCACCTATTGTATTAAAAGAAGATGTTATGTTATATAACAATTCAATTAATAATAATGAAGCTGTTATTAACGTAAATTCTGAAGAAAATGATGCTTGGAAAGTTGCATCAGAAGATTCAACAAAGCTTACAGTTTCAGTTAAACAATTTTCTACAGATGTAAAAGGAAAAGTTGATGTAAGTACTGGTAGCCTTATTAAAGCTAATATTATACCATACATTGCTTTACTTGCTGTAGTAATCATTGCAATTGTTTTAGTTTTAGCTATCGTTAAAATGATAAAAAATAGTGGCAAAAAGAAAAGAAAAAGTTATAAGAGAAGAAGATACTAATGCACAAGATAGAAAGAGGTTCTCATGAATAAAGTTAATTTTAAAGGTAGTGTAATGCTAAATCCTACTCCTGTTGTTTTGGTTACAACAAAAAATAGTGATGGTAAAATTAATGTATTCACTATAGGTTGGGTAAGTACTGTTTGTACTAAACCACCAGTAATGGCTGTAGGAATTAGACCTGAAAGATTATCTTATGATTATATAAAAGAAAGTATGGAATGTGTTATTAATCTTACAACTCGGGATATGGTAAAGATTGTTGACTATTGTGGAGTGAAAACAGGTAAAAAGGAAGATAAAATAAAACATTTTGACCTTGAACTTGATTCTGGAGTAAGTATTTCTACTCCTTCCCTAGCAATATCACCAGTTTCCTTAGAATGTAAGGTTAAATCCATAACACCTTTAGGTACTCACCATATGTTCCTACTGGATATAACTAATGTTAAAGTAAACGAAAATCTTATTGATAATAACGGCAAAATATGCTTTGATAAAGCTAATTTAATTTGTTATAGTCATGGAGAATATTTCGGACTTAATCCGAAACCATTAGGATCTTTTGGGTACTCAATTAGGAAGAAAAATAAACCTAACAAAAAAAGTCAGAAAAAATAATTCTGACTTTTTTTATTTTAACTATTTATTTGAAGATGCAATCCATTCATCCCAAACTTCAGGTTTAAATCCTAAAGTTGCCATTCTTCCATTTCTAACTACAGGTGTAGCTATTAAACTTTGATCTTTAAAAAGTATTTCTTCCTTCACATCAGAACTTCTCACATTACTTATATTGGATTTCAGATAATTTTTTGATTTAACATTTATTAGTTCATTAATTCCAACAGCAATTTTTACTGAATTTAACTCTCCTTTACTCATACCTTTTTCTTTCATATCAATTAATTGATATTTTATCCTTCTCTCTTTAAAGAATCTTTCAGCTTTTTTTGTATCAAAGCATTTTTTTGTTCCAAAAATCTGTATATTCATATTTCCTCCTAAATCAATTCTAATAAATCTAATGGTTTCTTAATTAGATAGCTTGGCTTAATTTTTATTAATTCGCTTAATTGTAAAGCTGTATATTCTACACCACATGTAAGACATCCTGCATTCTTACCACACAGAAGATCATATGGACTATCACCTACCATTATAGCTTCTTTAGGCAAAACACCTAACATTTCACAAGCTTTTAAAGCAGGATCCCCTTCTGGCTTATGTTTAATAGTATCTTCTGGAGAAATTATCACATCCATATACCCTATCAATTCACCCAACTCTAGTCCTCTTTTTGCTAATTCCTTTCTCTTAGAAGTAACTATACCAATTTTTATCGCTCTCTCTTTTAAAGCAAGTAATAATTCTTTTACCCCCTCAAAAGGCCTACACATATTATCATGGTAAACTTTATTGTAATTTCTATATGAATTTATCAGATTCTCTAATAAATCTTCATTATCTGTATATTTAATAAGACTAGTTTTTAAAGGTTTCCCATAAAGTAATGTAATTTCTTCTTTAGGTAACTCTATATCTAAAACTTCCTTAAATGCTCTACAAAACGAATCATAAATTAAATCATTAGTATCAAGTAATGTTCCATCTAAATCAAATAAAACTGCTTTAATCATTTCTAAAACCTCTTTCTGTCTTCAACATTTGTTGCTACGTTTAATACTTTCACTATAAAATATAGCTTATATTAATTAATAGGTAAAGTTTTTTGCTATTAAAAGATTATAATTTTCAACAATATTATAAATGAATATAAAAATTATAAACTGCCTATACTTATAATGAGGTGGTTTAATGAAGTCCTTTATCACAGGTTTTAATCTGAACAATATAAAAATAAAATTTATTATTCTATATATTTTTAATGTAACAGATATATTTTTCACTTTAATTCTATACAAAACAGGGTATTTCTTAGAAGCTAATCTATTTATGAGACCAATTATAAGTGATGAACTCTTATCTATATTTGTTAAACTAACAATACCTGCTTTTCTCCTAATAATACTTAATTTTAGAATACAAAAAGCCACAAATTCTGAACTTAAAAAATCTAATATTATTATCTTATCTATATTATTAATTTATATATTTATAAACATTTCCCATTTGTTATGGATACTTTATTATATATTTTTAATTTAATTTCTTTATCTCCTAGTTCATTAATCCCTTCGATTTTGTTATATAATTAATTTAGTACTATCTTAGTAGGAGGTTATTACTATGAAAAAATTACTTAACTTAAAAGGAGGAACAAATATGTGGTTTATTTTCGCACTTTTATCTGCATTTTTTGCAGCACTTACTTCTATATTGGCTAAAATAGGAATCGAAAATATAAATTCAAATCTAGCTACTGCTATTCGAACTATTGTTGTACTTGTTATGGCTTGGGGATTAGTCTTTATTACCGGCACACAAAATCAGGTATCAAGCATATCTACAAAAAGTTGGACCTTCTTGATTCTTTCTGGTATAGCTACTGGTCTTTCATGGCTTTTCTATTATAAAGCCCTTCAGCTTGGCAATGCTTCAAAAGTTGTTCCTATAGATAAATTCAGTGTAGTGATAAGCATGATACTAGCATTTATTATTTTAAAGGAAACTATTACACTAAAAACCATAATTGGTGGTATATTAATTACAGCTGGAACTTTTGTTATGATACTATAATTAAAGGCGACTATCCTTTCAGAATATGTCGCCTCTAATTATTTTAATTATCTAAATGCTAAGTTCCTATACTTCTCTATTTCTAGCCATCCACTTAAAAATTTAGACAAATCATCCTTACTATCCATTACTTTGTTATAGCCTTCAACTATTTCCTTAATGTCATTTTTAGATGATATTTTTATTGCAAAGCCTCTTCCATTCACCACCGGATATCCTTCATATTTATAATCCTCAAAATTACCCACTGAATATACTTTACCGGCTCTAACCTTTATTGTTACCTCATCTCTAAACACTAAAATATCCAAATCTGACGGATATTCATAACTATCACCACTTAACGGTAATACATCTCCTATTGTATAGATATTTTTGTTCTTTAATTCCTTCTTTAGAGAGTAATTCTTATCTTCATAATAGTATTCTTCAAAAACATCTCCTCTAGCAGTTATCCCGTTGAACTCAAAACCATTAACTATAACTTCACCTTTAGCTCCTTCATTTTCAGTTATTATACCTCCTCCAGCAACGTCATATCCATCTACTATAACAAATCTACCTGTTGCACTACTATCGCTAAACTTATCAAAAGCTACATTCTCATTAACTTTAACAATTACTTCAGCAACATCATTTAAAACTATTTTGGTATTTCCTTTATTACTATCTAAACTTGATGCATCAATAACTCTAACTATACTTTCTATTTCACCTTCTACTTCTTGAGTAGTTAGCTTGATCTTATATTTTTTACCTGTAACTAAATCCTTTTTCCCCATCCAGAAAATATTAGCTCTAAAACTATTTGAAACCTCTGGTGCTTCTTTTTCAAAAGATATAACCTCTCCTCTTTTATTGAAGAATTCATCAGTTACTGTAATACCAATAGATTCACCAGCATAAGCTGTATCCTTTTTATCCTTTATAGCCCAGTGCTCTATTGTCTTTACTCTAGTCTTCTTACCTTCAGGATAGATAGTTATTTCATCATTAACACTAAGTTTACCACTTTCTATTCTTCCTGCTATAATTCTTCTTTCATCAAATTTATAAACATCTTGAATTGGAAATCTTAAGGTTTTTTCTTCTATTCCTTTTTCCTTTTCTATCAGATCAATTGATTCAATGACCGAGTTTCCTTTATACCAAATCATTTTATCTGAAGATGCTAAAATATTTTCTCCATAGAAAGCTGAAATTGGTATATAGTTTAATGGATAAACATTTAAATCACCTAAAAATACTGACATATCTTTCTTTACATTTTCAAACACTTCTTCAGAATAATCTACCAAATCCATTTTATTTACAATAACATAAACTTTCTTTATTCCAAGTAACGAAAGAATGTATGCATGTCTCTTAGATTGTTCTTGAACACCTTGCTTAGCATCCACTATTAAAAGTGCTGCTTCAGCATCAGCTGCTCCTGATATCATGTTTTTTAAAAATTCCTTATGCCCTGGAGCATCTATAATCACATAATCTCTCTTTTCAGTTGCAAATTGAATTTGAGTTGTATCTATAGTTATACCTTGTTTTTGTTCTTCTTCAAATGCATCTAGAAGATAAGCATATTCAAAAGGTTTTCCCGTTTCTTTTGCTATTCTTTTAACTTTATCTATCGCTCCTTCTGGTAAAGAATGAGTATCATAAAGTAATTTTCCTATTACTGTAGATTTACCATGGTCAACGTGTCCAACTACCACTATATTTAGTGTCTCTCTATTATTTATCATGATTTTGCCCCCTTAATTACATATAGCCATCTTTTCTTAATTTTTGCATCGCATAAGAATCTTCTTGGTCCTGAGCTCTTCCAGCACGTTCTCCAGTTGTAGTTGTTTTTAATTCTTCTATTATTTCATCTAAAGTAGATGCATTAGATTTAATTCTTCCCGTACATGGTGCACACCCCAAACTTCTATAACGTTCGCCATTCTTTGCAAAATATAAATCAATTATTGGAATGTTTTCTCTCTTTATATATTCCCAAATGTCAAGCTCATTCCATTGTAATAAAGGATGTACCCTAATATGATTTCCTTTTGGAAAATCAGTCTTGAATTGATTCCATAGTTCTGGTGGTTGATTTGAATAATCCCACTCATAATCTTTATTTCTTTCACTAAATACCCTTTCCTTAGAACGAGAACCTTCTTCATCACGTCTAACACCAACTATAAGTCCTTCAAATCCATAATCTCTAACCACTTGTTGAAGTCCTTCTGTTTTTAAAGCCTTACAACATTGCAGTCTTCCTTTTTCAGGTCCCATACCTGCTTCGATAGCTTCCTTATTTGTATGAACTATTAAATCTAAGTTTAGCTCTTTCGCAACTCTATCTCTATACTCAATCATTGCTGGAATTTTAAAAGTTGTATCTACATGGATAAAAGGAAATGGACAATGTCCATAAAAAGCCTTTTTAGCAAGCCACAATAATACTGTTGAATCTTTTCCTATCGACCACAACATTCCAAGTTTTCCCAACTTCTTATAAGCCTCTCTTAAAATAAAAATACTTTCTGCCTCAAGTCTGTCTAAATGATCCATTTTATCTCCCCCTTAATATGCATTTGCATTCTTCTTATTAACATCAATTACTATTTCTTCTTTGTCTTTTTTAATAATCCAGTGAGTTATATCTCCTTCTCCCTTAATGGACAACGTACTTCCTAAGCCTCCCATATCTGCACCTAGATAGAATTTTATAGCATCTACTTTGCATTCTTTCACACAAGATGCACATCCCCAACAACTTTTAGGAAATTTAATATAAGCTTTTTTCTTTTCATCACTCTTAATTAAGTTGCCAGGACAAACCTTCTGGCATTTACCACAACCTACACATAAGCCCTTATTAATTGCTATGCTCATAGATTTCACCTCCATCAATTAAATCTCTAAATACTATATTTACTCTCCCATCTTTCATCACAGAGTTAACATATTTTAAATACTTATCATCCTTATTTGGATAATCTAAATTCTCACAAAAACTATGCCATCTAGTTTCCTTTCTAGCTTTTAAATGTTCTATTAGCACTTTGCAAACAACCAATCTTTCCTTCAATTCAAATATATGAAGCAAATCATCCATATCTTTTGCCTTTAGATCTTCTGCAAGTTTTATGATGTTATCTATTTTTATTTTTGCTAATTCCAATTGCTTTTCATTAAATTGATAACTGCTACTTATTCCCCCTGCATATTTGTCCATCACTGTTTGCATACCTTCTTCCAAGTTATCAATTTCATAAAGCCCTTTATCTCCACTTAAATGTTTTTTAACCTTATTAAACACTTCATTTATTTCTTTTTCATCAATAAATGTTAGCTCTACATTATCTATGTAATTTAGTGCAGCTATACCTGCTATCTCCCCTTCAACTAAAGCGCCAGTAACATATTTTTGAGGACATCCTCCAGCAACATCTCCAACAGCATATAATCCTTTAACTGTTGTAGCTCTATTAGTATCTACCCAATATCCACTAGCAGTATGTCCACCTACTACATAAGGCTCTGTACCTTCTATTTCAACATTTGCTATACTTGGACCATTTCCACTTTCAATCCATCCTAAAGTTTGACTTGGAGCCATATTAAGATATGCCTTTAACAAATCTTGTTCCGCTTCTTTACTTATCCCTTCTGTTTTTAAATAACATGGTCCCCTGCCTTCAAGATTTTCCTTTACAGTACCATATACTCTTTCTGATGTAGTATTACCATATACTTTGCCATAATCTTCGCCTTTAGAATTAATCTGAGGGGCCATAACTCCTTGGGCTATAGTTCCAGTTGGTGCAATTGTATCTTTACATCTTAGTGCTATAAATCTCATTTCAAATGTAGTCATTTCTGCACCTGCTCTTATACCCATTGCAAATCCACCACCAGTATTAAATGGACTGTACCACATTTTATGTTGTGAAAAACCTGGATTATTGGGTTTGTATAAACCTGATGCACCACCAGTAGCACATATAACAGATTTAGCCTCAACTACATAAAATACTTCTTCATCAACAGAAATCCCATATACTCCATAAATCTTATTATCTTTTACTAAATAATCTATAACATTTACTTTATTTAATACTTCAACATTTTTAAATTCTGAAACTGCATTTGCAAGTATAGGCTTAATGTTTTCACCATTTATTTTTATATTTCTATTACCCCTTGCCACATATTCACCATTTTCATCCTTTAATATTACTAATCCTAAACCCTCTAATTCCTTAGTAACATAATTAAGTCTTCTTGCCATAGTAATCAATAAATCTTCTCTTGCTATGCCTTCTGCATCTCTTTTGGCGTAATTAACATAATCTTCTGGTTTTTGTCCCTTTACAATATATGCATTTAAAGCATTTACACCTGCTGCTAGACATCCACTTCTTTTTATATTTGCTTTTTCTAAAATTAAAACTTTTCTATCTGATTCTTTTGCTATGGTTAGAGCTGCATAGCATCCAGCTGTTCCTCCACCGATAATTAGAATATCAGTTGAAAGCTTTCTAATTTCCATAAAATCACCTATCCTAAAAATTAAATATATATTGGCATTGGATCTACCTTTTTTAAACTATTTTCCGCCATTCTAGACTCTTTATCATTAAATATATAAAGTCTGTGTATTAGAACATATACTTCATCATTAATACTCAAATGTTCTTCTTCTAGCCCTCTATATACAGTAAGCAGTATATCTCCAACTTTCACTTGAACCTTAAGATTATTTCCTCTAAATGAAATTGAATACACTCTCCCTTTCTCAGCTGCTGATGGAACTGGCATCTCTTCCTTACTTATGCCTATTTGTATAAATTCAGGACGTACTATAGCTTTCCCCCCTAAATTATCATCACTAAATCCCTTCAATTTTCTATGCCCTTCTATAACGTTAGATTCTCCAATAAATTGAGTTACAAATGGTGTCTTTGGATTTTTATAAATTTGAATTGGAGTCCCCATTTGTTCAATTACTCCTCTATTAGTTACAATTATTTCATCTGCAACTTCAACAGCCTCATCTTGATCATGAGTAACAAAAATGCTAGTAATTCCAAGCTTGCTTATCATTTCTCTAAGCCATGACCTGAGTTCCTTTCTAACTTTTGCATCTATTGCAGCAAAGGGTTCATCTAATAACAAAAGTTTCGGACTCGGTGCAAGTGCCCTTGCAAATGCTACTCTTTGTCTTTGTCCCCCCGATAATTGATGAGGATAACGCTTTTCCAAACCTTTTAGTCCAATTAAATCTATTAATTCATTTACTCTCTTTTTTATTTCTAATTTACTAGTTTTTTTTACTTCAAGCCCAAAAGCAATATTATCGTAAATAGTCATATGTCTAAATAAAGCGTAATTTTGAAAAACAAAGCCTATTCCTCTTTTTCCTGCTGATATATCATTTACCCTTGTTCCTCCGATTATAATATCTCCTGAATCTGGCGTTTCAAGGCCTGCAATCATTCTTAAAATAGTTGTTTTCCCACTACCACTAGGTCCTAGAAGTCCTATTAATTTCCCCTCTTCTATATTGAAACTAACATTATTTGAGGCTTTAAAATCCCCATAGGTTTTATTAATATTTCTTAATTTAACATACATTTCTATACCTCCCCTTTGCTTTTCCACTCAATAATATTTCTAAAAATTAAAATAATAATTGCCATAATTACTAATATTGAAGCCACTGCAAAGGCCGCAGAAAATTGATATTCGTTATAAAGTATTTCAACATGAAGTGGTAGTGTATCGGTTTTTCCTCTTATATGCCCTGACACAACTGAAACAGCTCCAAATTCACCCATAGCTCTTGCTATACAAAGTACTATTCCATATAAAAGGCCCCATTTTATATTGGGAAGAGTAACTTTTCTAAAAACCGTAAATCCACTTGCTCCCATCATAGCTGCAGCTTCTTCCTCATCCTTTCCTTGAGAGTCCATTAACGGAATGAGCTCACGCGATATTAATGGAAAAGTTACAAAAATAGTAGCTAATACAATGCCTGGAATTGCAAAAATTATTTTTATACCTAAACTTTCAGTTACTCCTGAAAAATATCCCCCTCTTCCGTACGAAAGGGCGAAAACCAACCCTGATATAACTGGAGAAATTGCAAATGGTAAATCTATTAATGTATTTAATAAATTTTTATGTGTAACCTTAAATTTTGTAATAGCCCATGCTGCTGATATTCCAAATATAGTATTTAGCACTGTAGCTATAACTGTTGCAATTAAAGTTAATTTAATTGCTTTTAGAGTATAATCATCCTTTATTGCAGCAACATAAGAATCAAATCCCTTACTTAGTGATTCTGAAATAACTACAATAAGAGGTAACCCAAGCATCAAAGCTAAAAACAATATACTTATTATTATTAGAGTCCATTTTATTAGTTTATTCTCTCTTCCATTCACCCTTAATCACCCCTTTATAAATTTGTTAGTACGAAGTGCTAAAAGATTTATTAAAAAGAGAATTAAAAAAGAAATTATAAGCATCACAAGAGCTATAGAGGTTGCACCTTTATAATCAAATTGCTCAAGTTTACTCATAATGAGAAGTGGTGCTATTTCTGTTCTCATTGGCATATTACCTGAAATAAATACCACACTTCCATACTCACCCATTCCCCTAGCTAAAGCTAATCCAAATCCAGTTAATAATGGAGATAAAATTTCAGGAAATATCACTTTTAAAAATGTTCGTGTTCTTCCAGCCCCTAGCATCATTGCTGCTTCTTCATACTGTACATCAAATTCTTCTAGTACTGGTTGAATAGTTCTTACTACAAATGGGATTCCTATAAATGTAAGTACTACTACAATACCAAAAATCGAAAAAGCAGATTGAATTCCTATAGAATATAACCATTTTCCTATCAACCCATTTTTAGAGTATAAAGTGGTTAGCGCAATCCCCGCAACTGCAGTTGGTAATGCAAATGGTAAATCGATCAATCCATCTAATATTCTCTTAAAAGGAAACTTATATCTAACAAGAACCCAAGCTAGAATTACTCCAAATATACTATTGATTAAGGCTGCTATTAAAGCACAAATTAAACTTACTTTATAACTTGCTACTACTCTTTCATCTGTTACTATCTTAAAAAAATCTCCTATCCCCATCTCAGAACCTTTGAGAATTATCGTACTTAATGGTATTAGCACCATAAGACTTAAATAGGTTAACGTAAATCCCATAGATAACCCAAACCCCGGGATAACTTTTTTTCTTTTTTTCATCATATACCCCCCTTAACTTTTATTACTCCTAGAAACATATATTTCATCGAAAATACCACCATCAGCAAAATGCTTCTTTTGAGCCTCTTGCCATCCCCCAAAAGTATCATCTATGGTTACTAAATTAAGCTCTTTAAACCTATTCTTATATTTATTAGCTATTTTCTTATTACTTGGTCTATAATAATTTTTTGCTGCAATTTCTTGTCCCTCATCACTATAGAGATAATTTATATATGCTTCTGCAACTTCCCTTGTACCTCTTTTATCAACTGTATCATCTACAACTGCTACAGGTGGTTCCGCCAGTATACTTATCGAAGGTACAACTATTTCAAATTCCTCTGGACCAAGTTCATTAATTGCTAAATAAGCTTCATTCTCCCATGCAATTAGTACATCTCCTATTCCATTTTGAACAAAACTTGTTGTAGATTCCCTAGCTCCTGATGCTAAGACCTCAACATTTTTATATAGCTTTGAAACATATTCTTTTGCTGCATCTTCATTTCCGTTACTATTTTTATAAGCATAAGCCCATGCCGCCAAATAGTTCCACCTAGCACCACCTGACGTTTTGGGATTAGGTGTAATTACAGATACACCATCTTTTATTAAGTCATTCCAATCCTTTATTCCTTTTGGATTTCCCTTTCTTACTAAAAAAACAATAGTTGAGGTATATGGCGAACTATTATTTTCATGTTTACTTTGCCAATTCTTATCTATTAAATCTGCTTTACTTATAGCATCAATATCATATGATAAAGCTAAAGTTGCAACATCAGCTTCTAATCCTTGAATCACCGCACGTCCCTGTTTTCCTGACCCTCCATGAGATTGATTTATAGTTACTTCTTGTCCCGTTTTCTCTCCCCAGTAATTTGCAAAACTTTCATTGTAATCTGCATATAATTCTCTAGTTGGGTCATATGATACATTCAATAACTCCACAGAATTCTTATTATTACTTTTATTGGCACACCCTGAAATCACGCCAAATATTACAGCTACCCCTAGAAATATACCTAGTATCCTTCTTTTCATATTTTAGCCCCCGTTTATTCACACTACTCTTATATGTATTATATGTTTATTATAATTTAGTATATGCTAGCATTTTCAATTTGTCAACACTTTTGATGTTTTCTTTTCAATTTCACAAACATTTCCAAAAATTTTATTGAATTTAATTAAAAACAAAGTTCACATTTAAAACTATTGTGCTTTAAATATGAACCAATTTTTATTAATTAAAATTTTTAGTTATAGTAATCTAATCTATTCTTCAAATAATCCCTTACTTAAATACCTATCTCCACTATCAGGAAATACTGTAACAATATTCCCCACATCTATTTCTTCAGCTAATTTTACGGCTGCAGCTAAAGCTGCCCCTGAAGATGATCCTACTATTACTCCTTCTTTTCTAGCCAACAATTTAACTTTTTCAAAAGCCTCTTCATCACTTACTTTAATCACCTTATCTACTAAAGATATATCCATAGTTTCTGGTAAAAAATCATTTCCTATTCCTTCTATTTCATAATCTCCATGCACTCCCTCAACCATCGTTGATCCCACTGGGTCAGCTAATACTCCTTTGATATTTGAATCCTTCTCTTTTAAATATCTAACAATTCCAGTGAATGTTCCTCCACTTCCTGCCCCTGCAATAAAATAATTAATTTTCTCACCTAATGAGTCATATATTTCAGCACCTGTTCCTTCGTAATGTGCTAATGGATTATCTTGATTTTCAAATTGTCTTAAACTAATACTATTAGGAATTTCTTTTAATAACCGCTCTGCTTCTTTCACAGCTCCAAGCATTCCCTCTTCTCTAGGAGTATTTATCACTTTTGCTCCTAAAGCTTTAACTATTTTTTGCTTTTCCTCTGAAAACTTTAGTGGTATTACAAAAATTATATTATAGCCTCTATTTATGCCTGCTAAAGCTATCCCTATTCCTGTGTTACCAGCAGTTGCATCAATAATTGTATATCCTTTTTTTAATTCACCTCTCTTTACTGCCCCCTCAATCATGGATATTCCAATTCTATCCTTCACACTTCCTCCAGGATTTAAATATTCTAGTTTAGCAAATAAATTAACACCTTCTTTTACCCCAATATGGTTTAATTTTAATAATGGTGTTTTACCAATAACTTCTTTTATGTCATTTACATAACTCATTTTACCCTACTCTCCTCGAATGCTCTTTTTAAATCATCTAATAAATCTTCGATATTTTCTATTCCTACAGATAGCCTTATTAGCTCGTCTACTATTCCAACTTTTTGTCTAATATCTTTAGGAATTGCACCATGTGTCATAGTGGCTGGATGACATATTAATGATTCAACTCCTCCTAAACTTTCGCCAAAAGAAATAACCTTCAAACTGCTTAAAAATTTCTTATAATCTATATTTTTATTAACGACAAACGAAACTACTCCTCCAAAACCTTTTGCTTGTTTTCTATGAATTTCATATCCCAAATTACCTTTAATTCCTGGATAATACACCTTGGACACATTTTCATTTTCTAATAGAAATTTTGTTATTTTAGCTGCATTTTCATTATGTCTATCCATTCTAACAGCAAGTGTTTTAATTCCTTTACCAAGTAAAAATGAATCAAAAGGCCCAAGTACTCCACCAGTTGAATTTTGAATAAAATGCAACCTTTCTAAAAGCTCTTTATCCTTTACAATAATTAATCCTGCAACCACATCACTATGCCCACCAAGATATTTTGTTGCACTATGAACTACTATATCTGCACCAAATTCAAGTGGTTTTTGCAGATATGGAGTCATAAAGGTATTATCTACAATAGCTAGAGCTCCATATCCCTTAGCAAGTGTACTAATAGCTTTAATATCAGCTATATCCATAAGCGGGTTTGTTGGTGTTTCAATAAATACTCCTTTTATCTTTCCACTTTCCTGTTCTAAAATTTTTTTAACTTCCCTTATATGAGAAACATCAACAATTTCATAATCAATATTAAAATTTTTAAATACTTTATCAATAACTCTAAAGGTTCCACCATAAAGATTGTTAGGTATCAACATCTTATCTCCACTTTTGAAGAGCGATAATACTGCTGTAATTGCTGCCATACCACTTCCAAAGGCAAGTCCTCCAACACCACCCTCCAAATCTCCTACAAGTTTTTCTAAAGCTTCTCTAGTAGGATTACCTGTTCTTGAATATTCATATCCATTATTTTCACCAAATGCACGTTGTTTAAATGTTGAAGTTTGATAAATCGGTATATTTACCGCCCCCGTCTTTTCATCTCCATCTATTCCGCCATGAATTAATAATGATTCTATTTTCATAATTTATCTTCTCCTTTTATATTCAATTATCTAACCAAAATATTTTCTAAGAAAAAAGGACATACTTCTCCTTGGAGAAATATGTCCTCTGGTTATCCAGTCAGATATATTATATATTTCATCTTATTCTTATTTTTTCATTTTTATCAATTTGCACTAAAACACCATCTTGTATTATTAATGTTATAGAACCATAATTTATTTCTGAAACTAGCTTTGCTATTTGCTTCATCTTATCATCAGTTAGATTATTTAATTTTTTGTCAACATATTTTATTGATGCCACTTTTCTCCCTCCAGCTTGAAAATTTATTCTATAATAATAAAAAATCTGCCCTGTAACAGTTACAGAGGCAGAAAATAAATCCACGGTTCCACTCTGATTATCATGAAATATAAATTCATGACATCTTTATACGCTATATCAGGCGTACCTGCTTAATCCTACTCAAAATTTCAGTTAAGTGCTCTAGGAGGCATTCTACTAAGTTTCATTTAAAATTTTTCTCAGCTTATTTAAAAATTTCTCTCTGTAAAACTTCACTCAGTGTACTTATTCCTTTCATTGCATTTTATCTAATTTCACTATATTATTTATCTTCAAATAATGCAGTTGATAAATAACGTTCACCTGTATCAGGTAATAGAACAACTACTATCTTTCCTGCATTTTCTGGACGATTTGCAACCTCAGCAGCCGCATATACAGCTGCACCTGAAGAAATACCGACAAGTAACCCTTCTGCCTTAGATAATTCCCTTGAAGCTATAAAAGCATCTTCATTTTGAACTTTAATAATTTCATCATAAATCTTTGTATTTAACGTATCTGGAACAAAGCCTGCACCAATCCCTTGAATTTTATGAGCACCTGCTCTTCCTTCAGATAAAACTGGAGAATCTGCTGGTTCAACTGCTATTATTTTAACATCTGAATTTTGAGATTTTAAATATTCTCCAACTCCTGAAATAGTTCCACCAGTACCAACACCAGCTACAAAAATATCAACCTTACCTTCAGTATCTTCCCAAATTTCTGGACCTGTTGTCTTTCTATGAATTTCTGGATTAGCAGAATTTTTAAATTGTCCCGGTATAAAAGCATTCGGAATTTCACTTGCTAGTTCATCTGCTTTAGCAATAGCACCCTTCATTCCTTTTGCTCCTTCTGTTAAAACTATTTCTGCTCCATATGCTTTTATTAAGCTGCGCCTTTCAACACTCATTGTTTCTGGCATTACTATTATAACTTTATAACCTTTAGCAGACCCTACTGAAGCAATTCCTATTCCAGTATTTCCACTAGTTGGCTCAATAATCACTGATCCTTCTTTTAATAATCCCTTTGCTTCAGCATCCTCAATCATAGCTTTAGCAATTCTATCCTTAACACTACCAGCCGGATTGAAATACTCCAATTTTGCTATCACACTTGATTTTAAATTTTTCTTTTTATTATAATTGCTTAATTCTAATAGTGGTGTTCTACCAATTAATTCTGTTAGACTTTTATAAACTTTCGCCATCTAAATCACTCCTACTTATTTATCTTATTAATCTTATAAGTTTTATACGTTTAATATGTATTTAGTATATTCTAACTCTATTCTATTGTCAACTTTTTTTATCTAAAAATTCATAATATTTTTTTAACAAAAAAAAACTATCTCAAGAAATATTCTTTCCTATTCTTGAGATAGTTTGTAATTAAAATTATATCTGCAAAGTAAATTTTAATATTTACAGTATGTTTATTTATTTATAAGTATTTTTTTATAGACTGGGTAAACTTTTCCCCTTCCGTTACCCATAAATCATGCCCTGATTTTTCAAACCATATTAGCTCTTTATGAGGAACATTTAACGAATTATAATATTCTTCTACAAATTTTCCTGGAGAATAAACATCATTTTTTCCTTGCAAAAAATAAACTGGAACTTGAAGATTTGTAGAATCACCAAGTAAATCTACATTGTAAATTTTATGATATATATTGCTAGATATATTCTTATTCCCTCTAATGATATTAAATTTATCAATAAGTCCATATTCAGGGCCTGCAATATTAGCAATTAAACTATCTTTATTTGACTCTGGAGCAACATGATAATTTAAATAATCTAAATATATTCCTTCCTTTTCAAAAACATCATCTCCTAAATAAGGAGGAGCTCCTTGTGCTTTTAATTTTCTTAATTCTTTATCATCTGCATTCTTTGCTGCTAATTCTAAAGCTGTATAGTATGAGTAACTATTACTTCTATTAAACGAAACCATTTGTCCAATTCCTACAAAAGCATCGTATAACTCTGGATGTCTCTGAATGAGCTTTATTCCTAAAATTCCGCCCCAAGATTCGCCAACTACATATATTTTATTTTTATTGAATTTTTTGCATAAATATTTAGATATTTCATAGCCATCCGATATATAAGTATCTATTGATATTGAATTCATATCCAAAGCATTATATGATTTTCCTGCCCCAGGCTGTTCCCAATTCACCACTACAAAATCTTCTTCTAATGAAGATAATGTACGTCTTGTGGAAGCTAAACTACTTTCCCCAGGTGTCTCAGATAAAAACAATATAACTGGATTATCCTTATTTTTTCCACGTGCTGTTATCCATTCTACCTTTTCTCCTATATTAACACTTTCTATCGATGAAATGCTTCCTGGAACCTCATCTCCATATTCGTTAAGAACAGGTGGAGTATATGCTTCCTTTTGAGTATATAACACATATCCACTAAATATAGCACCAACACCTACAGTAGCTAGCAACCATTTTGCCAGTCTTCCAAACCATAATTTTTTACCTTGTTTTCTTTTCACTATGTGAAAAATAACCATTACTATTGAACTAATTAAACATACTAACGTTAGCATACTAACTACTAAGATAAGCATAGTAACACTTGTTTCTATAACAACCGTAATCATATTCTTTTCTAGTATAGGCCTTAATAAAATATGATATAACACCGATACTAAAGAAATTAACGCTAGTATTAGCACCACTGCTTTTAAATTCTTCAGCTTGTCTTTTATAATATTTCCATTCTTACTCATAAGTTCCTCTTTCCCACCTAGTTAAACATTATTCTTTTTAATTATACAATATTTTCGTATAAAAGGGTACAAATAATGTTGAAAAAATGTTTTTAATTCCTATTGTCATTTACAACCAAATTAAAAAAGATAGCCTTATCCTAGGACTATCTTTTCTTAGTTACAAATATACACTTTTGTCTATTTACTCTTATAAATTCTTTACTATATCTATAACTTCATTGCAATATTCTTTAACACCTATAGCTCCATTTTTCTTATAAGCTTTATTAAGATCACTACCTATCCCACTGCAATTTGCTCCAAGTCCAATCCATTCACTTATATTATCTTTATTAACACCACCAGTTGGCATTATATCAATATCAGGATATATTGACTTTGCTGCGCCTATAAAACCTTTTCCCACAACATTTCCAGGAAATACTTTTATAAATCTCAATCCCATTTTATAAACCTTATTTAATTCAGAAATTGTCATAACTCCAGGGATTATAAAAGCATTTTTTCTATTTGCATGCTGAATTATTTCTTCATCTGTACAAGGAGAAACAATAAAATCAGCATTATTATCAATACATTCATCTAGTAATTTTTTTGTTAAGACAGTACCTGCTCCAACACATACGTCTTTATAACTTTCCTTTAACTCTTTTATAAGCTTTGGTCCATTTGGAACGCTCATAGTAACTTCTATTATATTAATTCCACCTTCGATTGCTGCTTCACTAATTTCCTTTGCTTCCTCATATGTACTTGTCCTAACTACGGCAACTGCTTTTTTCTCTTTTAAAGTATTACAAATTTTATCAAACATCTTCTACACCTCATCGTTCAATTTTTTTAGCTTGTCCTAAATGCACTAATACATCATCATAGTAAGGTAACCCTTCATTATCACCTTCAACTCCAACTACCAATGATCCTACTGCATTTGCAAATTGCACACATTCATTTAATGGTTTTTTTTCTAACACAGCTGTTAAAAACCCTGCTGCAAATCCATCACCAGCACCAACTGTATCAACTAACGCTCTTGGCTTAATAGCATCTACTTCATATATTCTCTCTCCATCAGAACCTACAGCTCCCTTTGATCCCTTTTTTACTATAACTTTTTCTATTCCATAGTTATGGAAAGTTTTAATTGCGTCATTTATATTTATTCCACCTAATAATAATTCTACCTCTTCATCACCTATCAAAAGAATATCAACATCTGGTAAAAGCTTTTCAATAAAACTTTTCGCTTCTTCTTTTGTCCACATTTTTAACCTTATGTTAGGATCAAATGATACTGTCAAATTATATTTCTTTGCTAGCCTTACTGATTCTAAAATTACATTTTGATTATTCTTATTAATTGAAGGGAAAACCCCTGTAATATGAAGTATTTTTGCATTTTTGAAATATTCTTCATTTAGCTCTTCTGTTTTTAATGTACTAGTTGGTGATTTCTCTCTATAGTAAAATGATCTACTAGATCCATCAGCTAATACTTCCCTAAAATACACTGAAGTTGGATAATCATCAACAAGTTTTACTTCTGACGTATCTATACCTTCTGCTCTAACAGCTTTTAATATGTACTTTCCAAAATCATCATTTCCTAGCCTACTAATCCAACCTGATCTTAAGCCCAATCTTGCGCACCCTATTGCTACGTTTAATTCTGCTCCACCTAGCTTTCTTTCAAATGTATTACAAAATATAATTGGTCCTTTTTGTTTTGGACACATGGCAATCATTGCATCTCCTACGGTAATTACATCTAACATTGATATTCCTCCTTAAAAAATATAAATTTCAAATCATCAAGCTTATTATCAAAATCTTAGTATTATTTACATTTTTATAATATAAAAGAACTAGTCTGAACAAAGTCGCTTCTAGTTCTTCTATATTTAAGGTATATTTATTTTAATATTATATTGCTAATTATTATTAATATCTTATTGTGGTTGTTTTCCTATATAAGCTAAAATTCCTCCATCAACATAAAGAATATGTCCATTTACAAAATCTGAAGCATCAGATGCCAAGAAAACAGCAGGACCTGCTAAGTCTTCTGGTGTTCCCCAACGTGCTGCTGGAGTTTTTGCTACTATAAATTGATCAAAAGGATGTTTTGATCCATCTGCTTGTACTTCTCTAAGTGGTGCAGTTTGTGGTGTTGCTATGTATCCAGGTCCGATACCGTTACATTGAATATTATATTCACCATATTCAGATGCTATATTCTTAGTTAACATCTTAAGTCCACCTTTAGCTGCTGCATAAGCTGAAACTGTTTCTCTTCCTAATTCACTCATCATAGAACAAATATTTATTATTTTTCCATGTCCTTTTTTAATCATTCCAGGTATTACTGCTTTAGAAACTATAAATGGAGCATTTAAATCTACATCTATAACCTTTCTAAAATCGTCTGCCTTCATTTCAAGCATTGGAATACGTTTGATTATTCCTGCATTATTTACTAGAATATCGATTATTCCAACTTCCTTTTCTATTTTTGCAACTAATTCAGTTACCTTTTCTTCATCTGTAACATCACAAACATATCCGTGAGCTGTTATTTCTTCTTCTTCATATGCCTTCATACCTTTATCAACTAATTCTTTGTTGATATCATTGAATACAATTGTTGCTCCTGCTTTAGCATAAGACTTTGCAAGTGCAAATCCAATACCATATGATGCACCTGTTACTAGTGCAATTTTACCTTCTAGTGAAAAATTTTTAATTCCATCCATGAAAATTTCCTCCTTAAAAGTGATAATATTTTTTAGTTTAATCTTATCAATCATTATAGAAATAAGTTTTTATTCCTAAGCTTAATAAAATTATAAATACCTTTTTATTAGAATTTGTATATTACTGAAGTCTAGGCAAATTAATCATCATTAACCAAAATGCTTGTCTAGTAATACTTGGATCAATCCGTTCCACTATGTGGAACAGCGTTTCATTTTCTTAATTATATTTTAATATTAACATATATAATTGTCAATGATGCATATTTAAAAAATATTAAATATTTCATTTGTTATAATTTATATTAAATATTACAATATAGTATAAAGATATCGTTTTATAGGAGGATTTTATATGTCTCAAGATTTAAATAATTCTAATTTAGTCCAGTCAGTGGAACGTGCTCTAGATATTCTTGATTGTTTGGCAGAAAACCCTAAAGGCTGTGGAATTGGAGAATTATCTAAGAATTTAGGTTTAAGTAAAAGCACTATACATAGATTATTGACAACTTTAAAATATAAAGAATATGTTTCTCAGAATATATATAATGATAAATATGAACTTGGAATTAAAGTTCTTAATTTATCTTCTTCTTTGATTAATAGCATGGATCTAATAAACATTGCAAGACCTTATATTTTTGAATTTGTAAACAAAGTTGACGAGGTCATACATCTCTGTATTCCAGATGAATCTTATTTAAATATAGTATACGTAGATAAAATTTCACCTGAAAATACTGCAAGAAACATAACTATGTCTTCTAGCATAGGTAAAAAAGCCCCTATTTATTGTACCGCATCAGGTAAGTTACTACTTTCTCAATATTCTGACACCGAAATAAAAGACTTATTAAAAGACGTTGATTTTATAAAATATACTGAGAATACTATAACAGATATAAATGTTTTCTTAGATGAAATTCATCAAATAAGGAAAAACTTATATGCATTTGATAATGTAGAATATGATACTGGTGTCATCTGTATTGCTGTTCCTATTTTTGATAGAACTAACAAAATCATTGCAGCTACTAGTCTTTCATCAGTAACGCTTTTCAATAACATGAATGATTTGTTAAAATATAAGGATGAATTTATGGATATGGCTAAAAAAATTAGTAAGCTAATGGGATATATGATTAACTAATTTTTTGTTCACACTATATACTTAATTAACACATATAAAATAAAAACACCTATTTAATATCCATATAATTTTTGAATATTACACAGGTGTTTTATTTTTTTTCTTATTAAGTGTAATTAAAAACTATAGCATTTAATAAATATACCTAGTACATGTCATCTAATCTAATAAATCTATAGCTATTCATTTTATACCAAAGTATATATTTAAAAACTATAATATTAATAAATTGATCTATATATTTCTAATATTTCTTGAACACTTGTATCTCTTGGATTTCCTGGAGTACAAGCATCAGCAAAAGCTGACCTAGCAAGCGCTTCTAAATCTTCTTCCTTAACACCAACTTCTCTTAATCTCTTTGGAATTCCTACATCTTGTGAAAGTTTCTTTACTTCATCAATTGCAACTTTTCTATATTCCTCCTGTGTCATATTATCAATGCCAGTTACTCCCATAGCTCGTGCTATTTCCCTGTACTTTTCTCCTGTAGCAGATGCATTGTATTCCATAACATATGGTAAAATAACTGCATTTGCAACTCCATGTGGAGTATCATAAAATGCTCCTAAAGGATGAGCCATACCATGCACTATTCCAAGTCCAACATTACTAAATCCCATGCCTGCCACATATTGTCCAAGAGCCATATCTTCTCTTCCTTTTGGATCATTATTTACAGCACTTCTAAGAGAACGTGAAATAATTTCAATAGCCTTCAAATGTAATGTATCTGTTAACTCCCAAGCCCCTTTTGTAATATATCCTTCAATTGCATGAGTTAATGCATCCATTCCTGTAGCTGCTGTTAAACCTTTTGGCATTGATGACATCATCTCTGAGTCTACAACTGCAATAACTGGTATATCATGTGGATCTACACAAACGAACTTTCTTTTTCTTTCTTCATCTGTAATAACATAGTTAATTGTTACTTCTGCTGCTGTTCCTGCTGTTGTTGGCACTGCTATAATGGGTATACATTTATTTTTAGTTACAACAGCCCCTTCAAGACTTCTTACATCCGAAAATTCAGGATTATTTATAATTATTCCAATAGCCTTGGCAGTATCAATTGATGAGCCTCCACCAATAGCTATTAAATAATCTGCTCCTGACTTTTTAAACTTTTCTATACCACTTTTAACAACATTTATAGTTGGATTTGCTTTTACCTCATCAAAAACTTCAAATTCCAAATTATTTTTCTTCATTAAACCTGTAACTTTAGTAGAAACATTAAACTTTACTAAGTCCTTATCTGTTACAACTAATGCTTTTCTATAACCTCTTATTTTAGCTTCAGTAACAATATTTTCAATTGCTCCTGCTCCTAAATAGCTTGTTTCATTTAAAACCATTCTGTTTGACATAATCATCATTCTCCTTTTATATTTTTAACCTACTAATTTCAAATTCTTTTATAAACTTTATCGATAATTAAGTTTAAATTCTTTTTGCAAGTTCAGTCTTTTCATATTCCTTTACTTCATTTAGCCATTCTTCTCCTACTGGAACATTATTTTTTTCACAATAATAATTCCAAATATCACCCATTGGATAAGTTTTGAATTCTTCCATTAGTGCTAATCTCTCTGTAAAGTTACCTAAATCTTGTAATTCTATTAACTTTTCATTTGGCATTAACATCGCATTTAATAATGCTTTAATCATATTTCTTGATCCAATTGTCCAAGCTGCTATTCTGTTTATACTTGCATCAAAGAAATCAAGCCCAATAATTACTCTGTCTAATGCATCATTTCTTACTATTTCTTTAGCTAATTCTTTAAGTTCATCATCAAATACTATTACATGGTCTGAATCCCATCTTACTGGTCTACTTACATGAAGTGCTACCTTTTCATTAAATAACAGCATAGCTGAAAGCTTATCAGATACAACTTCAGTTGGATGATAGTGTCCTGTATCCATTAGTGACATTATGTTATTTTTAGCTGCATAATTTAAATAAAATTCATTCGAACCTACTGTATAAGCTTCTGCACCTAATCCAAACACCTTAGATTCTACACAATCCAGATTGTATTCCTTATCTATTTCTACTTTTAAAATTTCATCTAATGAATCTTTAAGTCTCTTTCTTGGTCCTAGTCTATCACTTGGAATATCTTTATATCCATCTGGAATCCATATATTAGTTAAGCAAGTTTGACCAAGCTCTTTACCAAAATATTCTCCTATCTTTCTTGATGCAATACAATGCCTTATCCAAAAATCTCTAATTTCCTTATTAGGATGTGACAGAGTTAACCCATCAGCAGCCTTTGGATGTGAAAATATTGTTGGATTAAAATCAAGTCCTAAACCATTTTTCTTTGCCCAGTCCACCCAATTTTTAAAGTGTTCTGGTTTTAATTCATCTCTTTCAACCACTTTCCCATCAGTTTCTGCATATATTGCATGAAGATTTACCTTATGCTTCCCTGGAATTAAACTAAGCGCCTTGTCTAAATCTTTTCTTAATTCTTCAGCATTTCTAGCCTTACCAGGATAATTTCCTGTTGCAGCTATCCCTCCTGATAATTCATTTTGACTTACTTCAAAGCCAGTTACATCATCACCTTGCCAGCAATGAATTGATATTTTAACCTTATTAAGTTCATCAAGAACCTTATCTACATCTATTCCCCATTTCTCATATTCTTTTTTAGCTAATTCATATTTTTCTTTAACGTTCATTTTTATTCCTCCTATATGTTTATTAATTTTATTTAAATATCTTAATATCAAAAGATTTTTTTATTGAATATCTGGCTTCACCTAAATCTTCAAAAGCACCCTGACTTATAAATTGAGCTACTAGATTTCCTATAGCTGTAGCTTCAACAGGCCCTGCTAAAACTTCCTTTCCAGTAATTTTTGCCACCAATTCATTTAGCAAATCATTTTGGCATCCTCCACCAAAAATATTTATTCTCTTAAATTTCTTTTCAAATATTTCTTCTAAGTTGAAAACTGCTTTTTTATAACAATGTGCTAAACTATTATACACACATATAGCAACTTCTCCTGCTCCTTCAGGCACCTTTTGATTAGTTTCCCTACAAAATTTCTGTATTTCTTCTATCATATTATCAGGCTTTAAAAATCTATCATCATCTACATCTACTACTGAAGGGAAACCTAAATTTTCTCTAGCTAAATCTACAAGTTCTGCAAAAGAATATTTATTATCAAGGTTTCTTCTAACTTCTTGTATCACCCAAAGTCCCATTATATTTTTTAAAAATCTATATCTATAATCTATACCACCTTCATTTGTGAAATTAAATTCCATAGCTTGTGGCACACAAATTGGAAACTTGTTTTCTATACCTATTAAGGACCATGTTCCCGAACTTAAGTAAATGCTATCACTATCATTACATACTGATGATATAAAAGCTGATCCAGTATCATGAGTTGCTGGAAGGATAACATTCATATTAAACCCAAATTCTTGAACTAACTCTTCTCTCAATCCACCAAGATTTGTTTTAGGCAACTTGATTTTCTGAAAAATATCCTTATTAATTCCTAAATCATCTAATATTTTGGCATCCCATGTTCTATCAAATGAATTTACTAATTGTGTTGACGATGCATTTGTATATTCATTGACTTTCTTTCCTGTTAACAAATAATTTAAATAATCTGGAATCATTAAAAAAGTTTTTGTCTTGTCCAACATTTCTGGTTTATTCTTTTTTATTGATAGTAACTGATATACTGTATTAAATCTTTGAAACTGGATTCCTGTATATAGATACATCATATCCTTTGGAATAACTTTAAAAGCTTCTTCCATAATACCTTCTGTTCTATCATCCCTATAGGATACAGCATTTCCCAGAATGTCATCCTTTTCATCTAAAAGCACGAAATCTACTGCCCAAGTATCTATTCCCATGCTCTTTGGAACTTTTCCAATGTCTTTGCATTTTTTAATTCCTGTTTTTATCTCTTTAAATAACTTTTTGATATCCCAACAGTATTCATTTTCTATTTTACTTATTCCATTTTCAAATCTATAAATTTCTTCTAATTTTATCTTTCCATCTTCTACTGACCCTAATATATGTCTTCCACTAGATGCTCCAATATCAATTGCCAAATAGTACTCCATACCTTTCCTCCTGTTATATCTTTAAGCTAATTATACTTCATCAAGAAAACGTTTGTAATATCGAAATTTGTTCAATTTATTATCCTTATTTGTATCGTTCTCTCTTTAAAAAACTTTAATTACTTTTTCAATTCAACTTCTGTTATTTGAAATATTTTCAAATTTAAATTATAATATAACCTATACTGCTTCACGATTTTAGGAGGATGAATTGTTGAGGAAAAAAAATAATATCGAAGAAAACTTAAATAGTAACTATACTGAACCACCTAAAGGGAATATACTAACATTCTTTGGAGGAATAGTAGTTCTTCTAGTTGGTTTATACATAATATTCGAAAATACTACTATTTCTACAGGATTTACACTAACGAGAGTATTGGGATTCACTCCAAACTTTGGACTAGTTTTATTACCTTTACTAATTGGAATAATAGTACTATTCTTTAATGAACGTTCTATTTTAGGGTGGCTTTTACTTATTATTGGAATACTTATTATTGTAGTTGGTATTTTGATGGGACTTAGAATATACTTTAGACCTGTTAGTTTATTTCAAGGTATATTAATGTTTGGAATGATAGCTGCGGGAATAGGATTAACGCTTAAAGGCTTGTTCGGTAAAAATAATTAGAAATTTTTAAAAAAGTATTAAATAGTTTTAAAATCTATTTGATACTTTTTCAATTAATTCTTCCCTTTACATGGTTTTGCACCTATGGCCAAATCTGAATCTACCATAACTTAAGGTATACCTTCCAAGTGACAAACCGTTCCAACCTTAATATTAAATTCTTTATTTATGGGAATATCCTTCTTTATGATCCCTTACCTGTTCTAAGTAATCTTTTTTATTAACTATATTTTCTTCAAAACTTTCTACTGCATTTCTAGTAAAGTTACCAATCCCTCCTATTGCCGATGAATTTTCTTTTCTTTTACTCATAATAAAATCCTCCTTGTCAAATTAAGCAAATACTAGGTTATGAAAAATTTAAATATATTTACTAATAGTATCTCAAATAAAATTATATTTATTATTAATTTATGTATAATGATACTTAATAACAATTACACCTTTCCCTTTAATAGTTACTATTAACATATAACAATGTTGAATTTTTATCTGAATAGTGTGCTTTTCTTAAATTTTTACTTTGAACATTTTCAATTTAAATGATATAAATATTCTATTTGCTAAAATATTTATAGATAAAAAAACAGCATAGTCTACTATGCTGTCTTTAATACTATATTGTAAATTCTTGAACTAAATCATTTAGTTTTTTTGCAAGCTCAGATTGATCTTTAGCAGATTTAGAAACTTCATTAATTGCATTTGTAACTTCATTTATACTACTTAAAATTTCTTCTGAGCTTGCGGCTGATTCTTCTGCTGTAGCTGACACATTCTGCATAGCAAGATTAACTTGTTCTACTATTTGATTCATCTGATTTGAGGAATATGCAATTTCTTTAGACACGTTATTAACAAACTCTGCATCCTTCTCATATTGAATACCAGTATCCAAAAGTATTGAAAACTTGGATTCAAATTGTTTAATATATAATCTAATATATCTTCTCCTCCTTTTGATAAATTATCAAAAGCTACCTGCACCTGTGTTACCATTGACTGGATATTTACAACAGCTTTAGCTGATTCCTCTGCAAGTTTTCTTACTTCATCAGCAACTACAGCAAATCCTTTGCCTTGTTCTCCTGCTCTTGCTGCTTCAATAGCTGCATTTAATGCAAGTAAATCTGTTTGTGATGCTATTTCTCCTATTGAATCAGCCATAGTTTTGCCCTCTTCAACTATTTTCCCCTCTTCAATTGCTTTTATTATATTAACTCGCTTTTCTTCATAAATACGATTTCCAATGTCTATATTTTTTTCTGACTTATGCTTTATATCAATAGCACGACTTCTAATTTCTTTTACAGAAATAGCTACATCATCTGCTTTATTAGCAAGAGCACTTGTATTTGAATCCATTTCTTCCGCTGAAGCACTTACTTCCTCTGTAATACTACTTAATTCTTGTGTACCTTTAGCTATTAGCTCAGTTGATTCATTTGCTATTTTCATCTTCACGAAAACATCATTAGCTGTTATCTTTATTCGTTTAGTAAGATCTCCATTTTGTAAATCATTAGCAAACCCATTTACAACATTTATTCTTCTTGAAAGCCATCTTCCAATTTTTAATTCAATTGCAAAAATACTTATCATTCCAACAATTATAGCAATTATCATTTCGGTCAACCCTTGTTGAAATATAGATTGATTTGAATCTGCAACTTTTTTTGCATCGGTTCCACTATATTGAGTAGCATCATTCATCCCAGATTCCACTTTCTTTCTTATTGTAGTAAAATCACCCTCATATAACTTTGATTCTTCATCGTAATTTCCTGCTTTAACAAAATTTATAATTTTATTTACTGAATCTTTATATTTAGTTAAAGATGCCTTTGCGCTATCATAACTTTCTTTTTGCTCTGAACTTGAAAAAGTCAAGTTATTAACTTCATCATAAAGTTCATCATTTGTATTAATAGATTTAAGTATAGTTTTTCCAATACTATCCGAGTCTTTTTCATACCTAGTATTAATAAGATGTTCTAAATTTGTCCTTGTTCTTAACAAATTTAATTGAATTTGATACAGCTTATCCATGGATACTAAATTTTCTTCATAAATATCGTTTCAATTATCATTTATTATATTCATTCTCGTTACCCCAAAAAAGCCAACCAACCCCAAAAATATTGTGCTTAATATACTTGCTGCAATTAGCTTTTGTGATATTTTCATATTTTTTGTTATCATTTGCGTTTCCCCCTAAAATTCATTTGTACCCTTAATAACTTAAGTTATTTCTTTTATATTGTAATTAATATTAATATCAAAAAAAACGAATAATACTTTACTAAATATTATCTGTTTTCTTATTTTTTATATTTTTCGATAAAAACTAGTTATAAATTTGTTAACTTTAGGCTTAACTAAAATGAATATTTTTTTAACCAAGTAAGAGCCATATCAAACCATGGCTTCACTTCTAGATTAATTTGACAGTCATATTTTGCAGTGACTTTATCACATAATGCTAGTCCATGATCGCCTTTTTCAAAAATATGAAGTTCATATGGAACCCCCTTTTTAGATAACTCAGCTGCAAAATTCAAAGAATTTCTAGCAGTTACTAAACCATCACTTGCTGTATGCCATAAAAATGTTGGTGGAGTTTTATCTGTTACAAATTTTACTGGACTCAATTCTCCTAAATAATTTACTGAAGGATTTTTTTCTCCGAAAAGAGCATTATTGGATGTTTTCCAAAAATCGATAAGCCACTCATCATCTTTTTCATTTACAACTTCCATCATAGTTAAATAATCTAAAACAGGATATCCCAAAATTAATCCATTTGGCTTAAAAATCTCATTATCAACATTAAATTTTTCTCTCAATAATCGATCTTGCCAATGAACTCCTAAGCTCGCTGCTAAATGCCCACCTGCTGAAAATCCACAAACAAAGATCTTATCTTTATCTACTGACCACTTTTCCGCATTTTTTCGTACTACTAACATAGCTTTTGCCAAATCAAATAAAGGATTTGGATATTTCGTTTCTTTATTTACTTTAGATGTATTATTGGAGTTTTGTCCCTCTTCATTGTATACGTTATACCTAAGAACAAAAGTATTATATCCTTCTCCTGCAAATTTCATTGCTATCGGCTCTGCTTCTCTATCTGAAGCAAATAAATATCCACCTCCTGGGCAAATAATTATTGATGGACGCTTCTGTATACCTATTTCATCTGTATAATCTAACAAATATGAAGTTAAAGTAACCTTGTTATTATTTTCCCACAATTCATTTTTTTCTATTAGCATAATATCACCAACACTTCCATTAATATCTAAGTAAATTATACCAAATATAATCGTTGTTAACATTATTAATCCTAACTTCTACCTTCCTATATTTTTCTCTGTAAATAATACAGGAAAATAACATTTATTTATTATCTTTTTTTCTATATTCCATTGGTGTAACCCCATACTTTTCCTTAAATATCTTATAAAAATAAGTTGGATTTTCATACCCTACTTTTTGCATTATTTCAACAACTGATAAATCTCTAGCTTTAAGAAGTTCAATGGCTCTACTCAATCTCTTTTCTTGAATTAACTCCTTAAATGTCATTTGAGTATGCTTCTTTATTAGCTTACTAAGCTTATAGTCTGGTTGCTTTAATTTTTCTGCTATCTCCAAAAGAGTACCTTCTTTATAAAATTCATGTATATATTTAAAAACTTGAATAATTATCATCTTATCATAGTTATCTACTGAATATATCTCAATACATTCTGGAGTTTTTACTAGTTCAACAAACAAGAGCCCAACTAACAATTTTATAGTAACCCGACTCATCATCCCATCTGTATAGAGTTCTATTATAATCTTCTCTAATATTTCTTGAACTTTTTCATCTTCCGCTACCTTAAAATACAAATATTCTCCTTCTTTATAATCTGTATATAAAGTTGTTATTAAAAATCTACTAATTATATTTTCATTATCTAAAAGACTCAATATATAATCAAAAAATTCTGGCCTAATTATAAAATTAATACTAATATCATTTTCTGAGCATATCTCTAACTCATGATTTATATATTGATTTAAAAATATTAATTCACCTTTTTTTAAATTTATTTCCTTGTTATCTATAATCTCTTTTAATTCTCCTTGATAAACATAATTAAATTCTATGTAGTTATGCTTATGTTCCGGAAACTTAATAAACCTTGTATGCTTTCTAATATCTATAAGTTCCCCTTGAGATAATAGTTTATCGCTATCTATAATGAATTGTCCATTATCGGTGTAAAGACTTCTATCTACTTCTATTTCCCCATTTAAAATTTGTTTTTCTTCATCTGTTAATGCTAATAACTTTTCATGTATATCTCGTATCATATTAAGCCTCTCACTCCTCTTTTTTCTCATTATATCAATAATTATATATCTTCCATAATACATAATAAAAAAAATTTTTTTCCTAGGTTCATCTTAATCTACAAAAGCCCCAAAAGGAATATATCAGATTTGTTTTACAAAGTGTATATATTGTTTAAGAAAGTAAAAAAAGAGTAGACTTTTTTTATTAGTCTACTCTTTAATATAAATTTTATTGCTTAAATATGATTTGCTACTTCATATGCATCCCAAATACCATACATAATATTTGAAACCTTACGAGCATCTCCTAAAAGATAAATTTCTGGAATATCAAATTCTAATTCTTTGTATAAAGAATTTTCCTCTTTATATCCTACAGAAAGTATTACAGAATCGCATTTTATATTCTCAATACCATTTTCTGTTTCTATTTCAAGAATTCCATCTTTATATGTTTTTACTTTTGAGTTTTCCTTAACTTCAATATTGTTAAATGGTATTAACTTTTCAAGCATTTCACTATTTGCAGAACATAAAGGTCCATTTAAAGCAAGTATTTTATGAAGAGCTTCTACTATTGTTACCTTTTTGCCTTTTTGTGCAAGATATAGTGCAGTTTCGCAGCCAACAAGGCCTCCTCCTACAACAACTGTTGTATCTTTTGAATCTTTCTTTCCTGTTAATACATCTGCTGCTGTAAATACATTTTCATCATCTCCAAGTGAGAATACTTTTGGAGTTGAACCTGTTGCAATTATTACACTGTCAGCATTATATTCTAATATTTGTTCTTTAGTCACTTCACTATTTAAATGTACTTCAACTTTTAATTCTTCTAAAGTATGAGCATACCAATCAGCTAAAGCTATATCATCTTCCTTAAAGTCTGGTGCTCCACCTGGAATTAAGTTCCCGCCAAATCTTGACGATTTTTCAAACAGAACTGGTTCATGACCTCTTAGTGCCAAAACTCTTGCAGCTTCTGACCCAGCTACTCCTCCACCAACTATTAAAACTTTTTTCTTCTTAATTATAGGTGTTAGTGCATTATCTTTTTCTCTACAACTTTGAGGATTTACTGCACAGTTAAGCATTGAATAATGCTGAACACGTCCCATACAACCTTCTTGACATGATATACAAGGTCTAATTGATTTACATCTATTACTTCTTAATTTATTTACATAATCAGGATCTGCAAGTAATGGTCTTCCAAGACTTATCATATCACATGTTCCATTTTCTATAGCTTCTAAGGCCATGTCTGGATCATCCATTCTACCTGCACATATAACAGGAACATCCACTGTTTCCTTCATTAGTTTGGCATAAGGTCTGTATAATCCCTTTTCTTGATACATTGGGGGATGACTCCACCACCATGAATCATATGATCCAACATCAGTGTCTAATGCATCGTACCCATACTTTACAAGTAATTTTGCTGCTTCAATACCTTCTTCAAGATCTCTACCTTTTTCTATAAATTCTTCCCCTGGAAGCGCACCATTTCTAAAATCTTTTATAAAGCTCTTTGGTGAATATCTAAGCGTTACAGGGAAGTCTTGTCCGCATCTTTCTTTAATTTCTTCAACTATTTCACGAGCAAAGCGAAGTCTATTTTCTAAAGATCCGCCATATTCATCAGTTCTTTGATTGAAAAGAGCTATTGCAAATTGATCTATAAGATATCCTTCATGTACAGCATGGATTTGAACACCATCAAAACCTGCTCTTTTAGCATTAAATGCTCCATCTCCAAATTTCTTAACTATTGATTTAATTTCTTCTACAGTAAGTTCTCGACATGTTTTATCAAGCCATCTATGTTGTATTGGTGATGGTGCTACTGGTGGAAATTCTCCTAAATTTGTTGGTATAGTAACCCTTCCAAATCCACCTGACATTTGTAAAAATACTTTTGAATTATATGCATGTATTCTTTCTGTCATTTCTTTACCTGTTCTAACAAATTGAACAGGATTATGTGTTGGACATGGACAATTTGGCATTCCATGTTCTTCAACTTCATTATCAACAAAGGTAACACCTGTAATAATTAAGCCAGTTCCACCCTTTGCTCTTTCAGTATAATAATCAATACCTCTTTGATTAAATCCACCTTCACTATCTGCTAATCCTAATGGTCCCATTGGAGCTAAAGCAAAACGATTTTTAATTTCACAACTTCCAATTTTAACCGATTCAAACAGTTTCTTATACTTGTTCATCTTTCATCCTCCATATCAAAATTCATTAGTAAAAAATTTAGTTAAACTTTTCACATTCATTATATTCCTTTTAAAACAAACATGTCAATAATTACATGTTTGAATTTTATGTTTACATTTTAATTTATAGTGTTAAAATATTAGCAAGAAGGAGTGAAATTCTACATATGAGGACTTTAAAATATGCTATATTAGGTTTAATAAATCGAGAACCTTTAACTGGCTATGATATAACTAAAGAATTTAACGAAGGCCTTGTTAACTTTTGGTATGCTAAACATAGTCAGATTTATCCTGAACTAAAAAAGTTAACCGATGAAGGTCTAATATCATATAAAACAATTATTCAAGGGGAAAAACTAGAAAAAAAATTATATACAATTACCGAAGATGGAAAGAAGGATCTAAAAACATGGCTTGTTAAGGATGAACCTTTAGAACAAACCCCTAAAGACATCTTTAGACTTAAAGCTTATTTCTGTGACGAAATGGATAATGAAACAGTACTAAAACAATTTTTTAGTCAACTGGATAAACGCACAGAAAAGCTTCAAAACTTAGAAGAATATATAAATAAACTTTCCGATATCGATGATATTTCCTCACCTAAATTTGGGGATTATATAGTTTTAAAGGGTGCTATTTTAAGAGAGAAGTCTTATATTGAATGGCTTGAATATTGTATAAATAAGATTGAAAATTCTAAAAAAAATATATAAATTAACGAGCAATATTATGGTAAATACTTATCTAAGTTAACATAGTATTGCTCACTTTATATTGATTTTATCAAAAATTCCTTAATGGTTCTCATTAATTCAGCTAATATTTTTATATTTTGTATTACATCTGACCCTTCTAAGCTATGACCCACTCCATTAATTTTTAATAATTGAACTTCTTCATTTTCTTCTAACTTTTTTATATTTGAACTATTTATCTTTTTATCCTTTGTTCCTGAAATTGCTAAGCATGAATGTTTAATTGAATTTTTTAGAGTTTTATCTACAGGTGTTAAATAGACATGAACTTGTTTATATTCTTTAAATCTTTTAGATAATTTGCTTTGCACAATAGTCCCTAAACTTTTTCCAATAAAAATTAACTCTTTATATTCTTTATTCAAACAGTTTCTAATTATTTTTTCTGATTCCTGAACTAAAATTTCAATTTCTTTATCATTATCTAAATTAAAGTCTTTATTGAAAACCTGAAAACCATAATTTAAACATAGAGTATCAAAGCCAAGTTCCAAAGCTATTTTGTTTGAATAATACAAAAGTGGTTTAGCATTTATATATCCACTTCCCGGAAACATAATAACTAAAATATTGCTTTCCTGATCAACAAAAACATTTTGAAAATCACCTCCGTAATATGAACTAACTTTTATAATTTTTTCTTTCATTAGATTCTCCTCTTTTCTTAATTTCTATTAACTCATCATCCTATTATCAAACTTATTTTTTATATAACATTTCTATATGTGGAATTTCCTCTTCTAAATACTCCTCTGTAACTGCTTTAAACCCAAGACTTCCATAAAAGTTTATCAAGTGAATTTGGGCTGATATTTAAATTCTTCATTAGTTCGTATCCATGCTAGACTCACAAAAAGTCCTAACATAGAATTAATTCCATGTTAGGACTAGTAATATCTATCTACAATTGATTAAACTTATCATTTAATCACTATGTAGTATTTGAATAAACGCTACTTAAAAAGAATTATAAATTTATTTATTATACCACATTACATTGTCTTCTTGTCTTTGCCATCCTCTGCAAGCCCAATGATCCCATCCTCTGCGACCATCATTTCTAAAATAAGATCCTCTAGGTTGGTTTCTATCAAATATCCAAACCCCAAATGTAGTTCCATCAAATTGGTAACCAGCATACATTTTAACACCTGAAAGTCTATAATTGTAGTTTTGTGATAAATCAAAAACAACTACATTATATCTACCACCTGCTGCATAAAAAGCCGTTTCCATTAGATTTTTACAAAAAGCAGCTCTTTGCCCATTAAAGTTATTTCTACTTATTTCACTAGCTATTCTATTAGCAATCCCTAACACATCAATGCTTACATTAAAATTAATACCAGGAGCCCACGCTTTACTAGCCCCATAAATAGCATCTACATTTTGATTAAAATTATAATTTTTCGCATCATTATTGTTAGCCACACTAGTTTCAATACCATTTGAAATTGTACACTTTTCACCCTTGCTAGCTGCATAAGCAACAGTTGGTGCTCCCATAGTAGTTGCCACCATTCCTAGTGCTAAGCATACTGTAATAACTTTCATTTTAATTTTCTTCATTTTTACCCTCTCCCTATATTTTATATTTCAACATCATATTTTAAATGCTGATCTAATTAAAATATGATATCAATAGCACAGCATCTTCATATGTTTGTCCACCTCAATTGCTCCATAAAACTTACAATTTTAGAGCCAAACTATCACTTAATATTACTGTTTTACACTTTATTTGATAATTTTCCTTCTATTTCTACATTTACTATAATATAAGATTATTATTGCGTCAATATGACTATAGTACTATTTTTATAACATATCTATTAATATTTGTTATAAAAAGTTAATTACATTAGCATTTTATCCATAATTTCTTCGTGCTTTATTTTTTAAAATTTTTCTACTTTCATTTAGAATAAAAAAATAACCATTGGGTTACATTTAATAACCAATGGCTTTTATTGAAAATATTTAGTTGCTAGCTCAGCTTTATAATATTCTTCTTATACTCATGTAGATTCTCCATTTTTCCTCTTTTCTTAATTTCTGTTAACCCATCCTATCTATTATTGAACTTATTTTTTATATAGCATTTCTATATGCGGGATTCCATCTTCTAAATATTCCTCTGTAACTGCTTTAAAGCCAAAGCTTCCATAAAAGTTTATCAAGTGAGCTTGGGCTGATATTCTAATTTCCATTTGATTTAGTTTTTCTTCAATAAATTCAATAGCTTTCTTAAGCATTTCACTTGCTACAGATTGCCCTCGATAAGATTTTTTTACTACAACTCTACCAATAGACATTTCTTCATATGAAATCTTCCTTGGCAAAATTCTTAAGTATGCTACAATTTCGCCTTTATCCTCTAAATATAAGTGATATGAACTCTCATCTTTTCCATCACAATCTTGATAAACACATTGTTGTTCTACAACAAATACTTCACTTCTTAATTTTAGAATTTTATATAATTCTTCAATAGTCAACTCACTAATTTTTTTTAAGTTCCAGTTCATTATATTTTCCTCCATTTGTAGAATAATTAAAAAACGTATAATACACATTGTATTCGATATAATTACATAAAACAATAAATTATAATAATCTTTTTATATTACCATACTGTCCATCCATATCCAGTTGATTTAACTGCTCCCCCTAGGTATAATTTGTTTGTAAACCTTTAATTATAAATCAAAAGTAATAAAGGAGGCATCAAATGTTAACTTGCAATACAAGAACAAAAAAATTATTAATTTTTATATTATCAGTTCTACTTATATTACTTAATATTTTTAATACCTCTCTATCTGTTAAAGCAAGCACTATAAGTGGACAAGCAATTATCAATGAAGCTATGAAACATCTAGGCAAACCATATAACTTTGGCTCTACTGGTCCAAGTTCCTTCGACTGCTCAGGATTTACACAATACGTATATATAAATGTTGCTAACATCCAAATTGGACGAACTACTAGTAATCAGATTAATTCAGGTAAAGAAATATCACAAAGTGACTTAATTCTTGGAGATTTAGTTTTTACAGATCCAGGCCATGTAGGAATATATATTGGTAATGGTCAAATGATACATGCTCCTAGGACAGGTGATGTAGTAAAAATATCTTCCGTATATAAATTTTGGAGAGCAAAAAGAATAATGGAAACTGCTCCAAATATTGAAGATACTATATTTAATGCAAATTTCTATTCTAATAAATACGCAGATTTGAAGAGTGCTTTTGGAAATGATAATATAAAACTTCGTAATCATTTTCATTCTTATGGAATAAAAGAAGGTCGTACTTCATCTATAGTTTTCGATTCTAATTATTACCTAAATCATAATGCTGATCTTATAAATGCATTTGGTGCAAATAACTTCGAAGCTGCTTACAATCACTTTATTAATACAGGTTATAAGGAATCTAGAGATCTTTCCCCAGTATTTAATATGGACTTCTATATTAAGAACAATCCAGATGTAGCAAACTCTTTTGGAAATGATTATCACGGAATTATAATTCACTTTTTAACATATGGTATAAACGAAGGTAGAACTGCTAGCGAAAACTTCAATTTTAAGATTTATAAAAACAATTATAAAGATTTAGAGAGTGCCTTTGGAAACAACAATTTAGCATACTATGAACATTATCTACTATATGGAATTAAAGAAGGTAGAGTTGCTAAATAAAGGCTGAACATTTATACAGCCTTTATTTTTTATCCACTTTTTGTATAAATTCACCATGCGAAAAAGATGAAGCGCAAGCTCTAAAGCATTTTTTTCATCAGATATTTAATAGGTACTTTACCTAAAATAATTACCATTAAGTTAACTACAATTACCATTGTATATACTACTTTTGCACCAACATTATCACTTACAAATATCATACCTAAAACTGCTATTCCTAGCATTCCACAAGCAATACACTGTAAAAACTTCACAAACTTTACTACTGCACTTAGTTCTATCCTATCTTCGCTTCTACTCTTTTTTCTTCTATCTCCTTGACATAGTGACATGCTACATAACCTCCTTTATACTTTATTAACTCTGGTTCTTCATTTTCACATTTTTCAGTATAATAAGGACATCTTGTATGAAACTTACATCCAGAAGGTGGATTTACTATACTTGGCATATCTAAAGTTCTAAGTGGCAATTTCCCTGACACTCTATCTTTTTTGGTTCTTATAATTTCTGGCACTGCTGAGAGTAATGCATGAAAGTATGGATGTTTTGGATTATCTATAGCATCATAAATATTGTTAAGCTCTATAACTTTTCCAAGATACATAACAACAAGCCTTCCATTCTTAGCTATATATCTTGCTGTAGCTAAGTCATGAGTAATATATATAAAAGAAATATTATATTTTTTATTCATCTTAGTCATTAAATCAATAAGTGAAATCCTAAGTGAAACATCAACCATAGAAACTGGTTCATCTGCTACTATTAGCTTTGGCTTTACAGATAAAGCTCTTGCAAGTAATATCCTTTGCCTTTGGCCTCCACTTAGTTGATGTGGATATTTATACAAGAATTGTTCTTGAGGTACTAATCCAACTTCCTCAAAATATTCCTTTAATAACTTTTCTGCCTCTTCTTTATTTTTAACTATTTTATGCTGTAATAGTGGCATTGATAATGATTGAAAAATTGTCCTATTAGGATTTAAGGCCGCAAAAGAATCTTGATGAACCATTTGAACTCCAAGCCTATAATCTTTAAATTCTCCCTTTTTTAACTTCTGAATGTTCTTTCCTTTATAGATTATTTTACCTTTAGTTGGTTTATAAATGCCTACAATTAGTTTGCCTAGTGTAGTTTTCCCACAACCACTCTCCCCTACAACTGCCACTATTTCTCCTTCTTCTATACTAAGATTAATATTAGATAATACACAAACTTTTTGCTTTTTATTAACTCTATTCTCAAACTCAATAGTTGCACTATCCACTTCTAACAAACTCATTTTATGCACCTTCCTTTACTATTTCCTTACTTGTAAGTTCACCATACTTATAACATCTAGTACATTGATTACCATTAACTTTATATAAGGCTTCTGTCTTTTTCTTATCTCCATCACATTCTTCGTTTAAATACATATAGCAACGTGGAGAAAACTTACATTCTTTGAAATCTTGAATAAGATTTGGTGGTGATCCTGGAATAGCTTTACGTTTAGTTATATCATCATGCAATGTTGGTATTGCATCAAGAAGTCCTTTTGTATATGGATGAGATGTTTCATTAAATACATCCTCAACTTTACCGTATTCCACTATTTCTCCTGCATACATTACTGCTATCCTATCAATTACACCCGAAATTACCGAAATATCATGTGTTAGAAAAATCAATGTTATACCAAGATCATTATGAATTTGTTTTAACAGATCTAATATATACCACTGAGTTATTACATCTAATGCTGTAGTAGGTTCATCTAAAAGAATTACTTTTGGATCTAAAATAAGACTCAATGCAATTAATACCCTTTGCTTCATCCCTCCACTTAACTGATGTGGATAATATTCTAATACACTTTTATCTAATCTTACATATGACAAAACTTTCTCTGCTTTTTTTAATATTTCTTCATTACTCATTTTATCTGTATGAGCATATACTGTCTCTAAAAAGTGTTCTTCAATTCTTAAAACTGGATTTAAAGCGTTCTGAGCAGCTTGAAAAACTGTGGAAATCTCACTCCACCTATAATTATTCAAATCATTTTTATTTAACTTTAATAAATTAACCTTTTCATTATTTTCTGTATAGTAATATACTTCTCCTGAAGAAATCTTACCCGGTGCTTGTACTAGATTCAAAATACCTGAAGCTAAAGTAGATTTACCACTCCCACTTTCTCCAATTACTCCAATTATTTCGCCCTTATTTATAGTAAATGAAACATTATCGCAGGCTCTTAGTATTCCGTTATTAAGTACAAAATCGATAGTTAAGTTCTTTATTTCTATTAATGGATTCATTATTCTACCTCCTTATTTACGCAACCTTGGATTCATAGCTTCATCTAGTCCATTAGCAAATAAATAGCAACCTACTTGAAATAAAACTATTCCAACTATAGGTGTTAAAAAATAGACTATAGGGCCAACTCCACCATAGGCTACTGCTGATTGAGACATTGCCATTTGAATCATCATCCCCCAATGATTTCCTTCAAATGGTACAAGTCCTAATACCATTAACCCTACTGATGTTATAATTGCTCCCTTCATAATAGCTATAAAGTTTATTGCTATAAATGAGGTTATGTTAGGAATAATATCTTTTACTATTATATTAAAATTACTTATACCCATTATTCTGCTTGATTCTATAAAGTCTTTATTTCTTAAAACTAAAACCTGAGATCTAATTGCTTTAGCAAGTCCTGCCCAAGACCATAAACTTAGCACTAATCCAAATAAAATATTATTATTTACATCAATAATCATGGAAAGAACCATAGTTACAGGGAAACTTGGCATGGTTAATACTATATTTGTAATCATCATTAAAATTTCATCAGTTTTTCCCCCTATAAGTCCCGATGTAATTCCCATTCCACATGCAATTATTATTGAAAATAATGCTGCATAGAAGGCAACTAACAAAACTGATCTAGATCCTACAACAAATTGAGATAGTATATCTCTTCCTGCATAATCAGTTCCCAACAAATGTATTGCACATGGTCCTTGTAATCTATCTAAATAGTTAGATGTGGGGTTTTTTACAACCATTGGTCCTATTATTGATAATGCTAAGAAAAAAACTAATATTATAAAACCTACTCTTGACATTTTATTTTTCCATATGACTTGAAAAAATTCCTTAAGCCAATTTAAAAAAGTACCTTCTCTTGCATATGCGCTAAGTTTTGATTTATGATTTGTACCCATAATATTATTCATAATTACTTCTCCCTTAACCTTGGATTTAATCTAGTATAAAGGAATTCTGCTATAAGACCTGACAATAACACCATAACTATTATCATTAAGAACATCCCTTCCATCAAAGTATAATCTCTCCTAGATATAGCTGTTGCTAAATAATATCCAACTCCTGGATACACAAATAAATTTTCTATAAGAGGCGAACCTCCAAACATCATTCCAAATGATATGGCTACACTTGTTACCATTGGCAATATTGCATTTTTCCCCAAATAACTAAAGACAATACGCCTATTTGAAAGACCTCTAGCTTTAGAGTAATTTATATAATCTTCACCAAGTACACTCATACAGCTTGCCTTCATCCCCATTATCCAACCAGCCAAAGTTGTTAAAAAGTATGCAAGTACTGGTAACAATGCATGCTGTAAAACGCTTATTATAAATGCTCCATTAAACCCTGGAGTAATATTTGAATCATAAGCTCCTTTTGATGGCAAAACTCCTAAAAATACTGAGAATAGTAATACTAAAAGATAAGCGACAATATAATCTGGAATTGATCCAAATAATGCTTGATATCCTGTAACTACTCCATCTAAGGCATTACTTCTCTTCCAAGCTACGTATATTCCAATTATCACTCCTACTATAAAAGACAAAAACAGAGATATGGAACATACTAAAAGTGTCCAAGGTAAAGCTCCTAAAACTATTGATATGACAGGTTCTTTATAAGACATAGATTGACCTAAATTTCCTGTTACTATTCCTTTAACATATTGACTAAACCTATCCATTAAAGGAGTATCCGGGTCATAATTTAGAGCTATTTTGGCCTTTGGATATGCTTGATCATATTGCATGCCACTTGTTCTCATATATTCCTGTGTTAATGTTTCTACTGGATTTCCTGGCATAGCTTGTATTACAAAAAACACTAAAAGTAACGAAGTTAACATAGTCAATATACATGTTATTAACTTTTTCATTTTTTCTTCCTCCTTTTTTAATTATTAATATATCTCAAGGAAATTTCTCCTTGAGATATACCAAATTAACTACTTAATGTAATATACTTGATTATCCCTAAGCATCTTTCCAAGTAATGCACTAGTAGTTCCAGACCAGTAGAAATCACTAAGCTGTTCTCCAGTTTTAGCTGGTGACATAGAAAGTTTATTATTATGAATTCTATAGATATAGAATTTTTCTGTTATTGGTATAAAGTACATAGAATCATTAAAGAACTTTGCAAAATCTTTTGCCTTTTCTGTTACTTCGCTATCATTTTTTGTTCTAAATAATTCAAGTAACTTTTCTGTATATTTAAAATCTTCTCCTGTAACAGGATCTTTATATACCTGATCTCCTTTATCAGGATTTTTGATATTCATTCTCTTTCCATACCATGATAAAGAGTCATAAGCTTCAAATGGATGTTGTGTTCCTGTAGTACTTCCAAATCCATCGATTACCATGGCTGCATCACCAGATGTAGCATAATCATTATATGCAGCTGATTCCTTTGGAGTAAATGATGCATTAAGTCCAAAATCTTTTAGCATATTAGTTGCTGCTTCTCCTATAACTACATAAGCTGGGAATTCTCCAACACCTGCTATCTTTATTTCAGGTGATTGTCCGCTTGAATCAACCCATTTTCCTCCACTTTCTTTCCATCCAGCTTCTTTCAATAACTCCTTAGCTTTATCAAGATTTACAGTATAATCATCCAATGTACTTAAGAAATCCTTATCAAAATATTTATCTCTAATTGAAGGTGGTAAGCCAACTGCATATTGGTCTCCAACTCTCATACCTGGTTCTGATACTGGAGCAATTTGTGCTTTATCTATGATATAAGCTATTGCTTTTCTTACCTTTACATCATCTGTAGGGGCTTTATTTACATTAAAACAGAATCCAAGTTCACTATATTCAGGAATTAACATTTGTCTAATGGTCTCTTTATTATTTTCAGCAACCTTCTGTGCCATATCTAGAGACAATCCCATACCTTCTGCATCATATTCTTTATTCATAACAGCAACTGCTGAAGATTCAGTGCTAGTTGGCCTAATACCTTTAATCTTTTCTATCTTCATCTTAGTTCTATAGTTAGGATTTCTTTCAAATATCATTTCTGAAGATGTTACTGTAGTTGGCATATATGGCCCTGAACATAAAGCTTGTTTTATATCAGGTAAGTAGTTATCAAATTCAACTGTAGCTGCAGCTACTTTGTCATCACCTTCCTTTGTGAATTTGTAATTTCCATCTGGTTTAGCTTCTCTATTCTTTGTAAATGCATCTTGAAAAACATCCGACCATTTTCCATATACTTTTTTTGCATATCTAATTGGAGATTTTAACATATAATCTAAAATAAGAGATGCATCAGTATTATATTTAACTTGTACAGTTACATCATCTACCTTTGTCACACTTTCCGCATAGTATGCAATCTTATTCACTGTCATATCCATATATAAATTACATAATAAATCATCTGCATTTAAAGGACTTCCATCACTCCACTTTAATCCTTGTCTTAATTTTAAAGTTAACACCTTATCTTTGAATTCATAACTCTCAAGCAATGAAGGTTTGAAAGTTTTTTCTGGCTTAGAACTATATCCACATAAATAATCATACATAATAGGTTCCATAGACCAATCTGGGCCACCATTTACTGCTGGGTTCCCATGCCCTGCTGGTGCTGGAGTAAAAGTCATCATTGTAGTAAGTGTAGTTCCATCTGATGGAGCTTCTTCTCCATCTAATTTTGCATTTGTCAAAGTAGTTTCAACCTTTGAAACACTATCCTCAACACTTGGTTTATTCTCCTGTGTCTTTTTGCTATTTCCGCAAGCAGTAAAGGATGTTACACTGATTGATGCTATAATAGCTACCGCTATAAGTTTAGTTAATTTTGTCCTTTTCATTTTTTCCCCCCATAAATATATTTAATTTGTTATTTATTCCCTTGTACACTTAAATTATATTTATGCCAACAATCATTGTAAACGTTAACTAAAATATGCAGTAATTTTAGTTTATATTTATTAAAATATGTTTATTTCTGAAATAAAAATAAAATATACGATTAATTTTAATTCAATGGGTGATTTATCGTAATCATTTTAAATAGTTTTCCATTCATCCTAAATATTCCTACTTGTTTATTTAATGGAAGTCTATTGTTATAATAAATTTGTGCAAGAATAGTTGCGAAGAAGATATTTCTATTTGCTATGATTAATTTATGAAGGAGATGAAATGAATGGAATGGCTTGATAAAATGAATGCTGCACTTGATTATATTGAAGAAAACCTTGATGGCAAAATCGACAATGAAATCATTGCTCAAAAAGCTTGTTGTTCTAATTATAATTTTCAACGAATGTTTTCTTTTATTGCAGATGTAACTCTAGCTGAATACATTAGACGAAGACGATTAACTCAAGCAGCTTTTGATTTACAAAAGACAGATAGTACAATACTTGATATAGCTCTTAAATATGGCTATGATTCTCCAGTTTCTTTTGCAAGAGCATTTCAAAATTTGCATGGATTAAACCCTAGTGAGGCAAAAAAGAAAGGTTCATTATTAAAGACCTTTCCAAAAATCTCTTTCAAATTAACTATTAAAGGAGTAGAAGAAATGAAGTATCGTATTGAACAACTAAAAGGATTTAGACTTGTTGGTGTAAGCAAACCAATAACAACAGTTGATGGAGAAAACTTTAAACTTATCCCTAAAATGTGGGCTGAGATATGTGAAAACAAAACTGATGAAAAAATTATGAAATTAGGTAAACATGAAAATCCAGAATTTTATGGAGTCTGCTACAACTGCAGAAAAGATGACTTTGATTATATGATAGCTGTAGAATCTGATAGCAAATTACCTAAAGGATTAGTTGAATTAGTTATTCCTGAACTTACATGGGTAAAATTTGAATGTCGAGGAAAACTTCCTGAAGCACAACAAAGTGTATGGAAGAGAGTTTTCACAGAATGGTTCCCTAGTTCTGGTTATGAACATGCAGATGGTCCTGAATTAGAATGGTATTCTAATGAAGATATGGATAGTGATAATTATCTAAGCGAGGTATGGATTCCTATAAAAAAATCTAACTAATGAAATTTATTTTATATAACTAAAAATACTCATCATATAACTAAAAATACTCATCCCATATCAATAAGACTTCTTTGATATGGGATGATCATTTAAATTACAAATCTTTCTTAGCGTAAATCCCCATAGATATATACATAGAAATCAACCCAATGAATAATGCAATTAAGTAAATTACACTATTTAAAATCATACTCATATTAGAAATGTTAAAATTTATGCTTATATGATTTAAGCTCATCCAACTTAATAATTTAGGCGAGCCAAAAATTGTGGCAAATAGTATTATCATACCTATATATCTTGTCTTTTGAAGTCCATACTTATACAAAATCGGTATATAAATTCCAAATACTATTGCACTAATTAATAATGCTATGCCAACTTCTAATATACTAAGCTTCTTCATGCCTATAGGAATAAATAAAGCAGTAGCAGTATATAGTATAAAATTTAATATAAATACTACTACTAGAAAAAGATACTTTTCTTTTACTAATTCGCTTCTTGTATACGGCGTTGTACACAAAAGAATAGAACCTTTATTCTTCTCTTCATTACTCCAAACTGTACTTAACATCATATATTCAATAATCATAACAATAAAAATAAATGTAGAAGTTCCTCTAAATTGTGTTTCTTCAAGAGTAAATACAATTGGCATTCCAACGGCATAAATAAGTAAAAATATTAAATATTTTTTAGTTAAAATAAAATCTTTTTTTAATAAATTAAATAGCATCTCTATCCCCTCCTATATGAGCAAGCATAACGTCTTCAATGGTTGGTCTTTCAATTATTACCCCATCCATGTGTTTGCGCACATCATTTTTTCTATTTGTAATGGCTTCAAAATTATATCTACTTTCTTTTATGTTTAAAAATAACTTTCTGTTTTCATCATTTAATAAATTACTATCACCTTTCACTACTCCATAAGTATCTAATATTAAATCCTTTTCTTCATTTAACAGTATTTCACCCTTATCTATTAAAATAAGCATATCAGCTATTTTATCTAAATCAGATGTTATATGTGTTGAAAAAAATACACTTTTTCCTTCTTCTCTTATAAATTCTAAAACTATATCAAGAATTTCACTTCTAATTAAAGGATCTAGTCCACTTGTTGGTTCATCCATTATAAGTAAATCTGCATGATGAGATAGAGCTAATGCTATGCTATATTTCATCTTCATTCCTTTTGATAATGTTGAAATTTTTTGTTTAAGGTTCAAATCAAAACGATTTATATAATTTCTAAATATCTTTTCATCCCAATTTGTATAAGCTGGAGCTATAACATTCTTCATTTCTTTTAATGTCATCTCTTCATAAAAACATCCTTCATCCAAAACTACACCTATATAATTCTTCAATTCTTGTTCATTTTTTTCAATTTCTTTTCCGAATAGTTTAACGCTACCAGCATCTTTTAAAACAAGTCCAAGAATTGATTTTATAGTTGTTGTTTTTCCAGCTCCATTTACGCCTATAAAACCAGTTATACAGCCTTCTTGTAATGAAAAACTTACATCATTTAATTTAAATGCTCCATAATCCTTTTTTAATCCATTTACCTCTAAAACATTACTCATCTCTCATCCTCCTCAAAAATAATATCCATCATAGAATATAATTCCTCTCTAGAAATTCCAAGTGAACGCGCTGTTTCCCAAGCTTCTGATAACTTATCTTCTACCATACGTCTTTTTGATTCTCTTAAAAGCTCAAGATTTCCTGGAGCCACAAATGACCCCTTTCCTGCCTTAGTTATAATAAATCCTTCTTCTTCAAGTTCACTATATACTCTTCTCGTGGTAAGAACGCTAACTCGCAAATCATTTGCCAGGGCTCTTATGGAAGGTAGTGCTTCCCCTTCTTTTAACTCCCCAGAAATTATTGCAGACTTTATTTGTTCTTTTATTTGCTGATATAGTGGTTGCTCTGAAACATTAGTTACAATAATCTTCATTTGAATTCCTCTTTCTTAACTGTTTATGTTATTAATACACAGTATATACACAATACATATTGTATTTAATATAATCACTTTTGTCAATATTTTCTTTTAAAGCTTTATTTATTCAATAGCATAATTACAACCTATCATTTTACCAAGATAATCTTCTATTATATAGAATTAGTCCAACAGCCTGTGGTACAATATGGTAAATGAGAATTGTTCTTTCTTCTCACAATTTGCTTTTTTATATTGTGATTTACGAATTTTACTATTATAAATGGAGGGATGTAATATATGCTAAATTTTAATTTTAAAGAAACCTTTTGGATTAATAAACCTAGAAAATTCGAAATTAATAAAAATAGAATCACTATCACGACAGAACAAAATACAGACCTTTGGCAAAGAACTTATTATGGATTTAGAAATGATAATGCACCTGCATTACTAATAAAAACAGATGAAAAATATTTTTCATTTACTGTTAAAACTGCCTTCAACAGCAAAAAGCAATTTGATCAATGTGGAGTTGTTATCTATCAAGATAGTGACAACTGGTTTAAATCATCTATTGAATTTGAAAATGAAAAATATCAAAGATTAGGAAGTGTTGTTACTAATAATGGTTTTTCTGATTGGGCTACTACTGATATAGATGGTTGTATTAAATCAATGTATTATAGATTAAGTCGTAGAGATAGTGATTTTTGCATTGAAAACTCTCTAGATGGTAAAACATATATGCAAATGAGAATTTTTCATCTCTTCAAAGTCAATGATGAAATCAATTTTGGCATTTATGCTTGTAGTCCTGCTAACTCTTCATTTGATGCGGTTTTCTCTGAAATAAATGTATCTGAATGTCTGTGGGAATAGACTAAAAGCACAACTTCTGAAGCTGTGCTTTTTTATTTACAATTAACTTTTTAATTAATAAACTTTATGTTAATATTTATATCAAAGATTAACATGCTATCTATTTACATTAGGAGGAATTTTATGATAATAAAACCTAGATTTAAAGACTTTATATGTATAACAGCACATCCAGAAGGATGTAAAAAGAACGTATTAGATCAAGTTGGCTACACCTTGAAGAAAGGTAAAATCAGTGGAGCTAAGAAAGTTCTTGTACTTGGAGCTTCAACTGGATATGGTTTAGCTTCAAGAATAGTATCGACCTTTGGTATGGATGCTGATACTATTGGAGTTGTATTTGAAAAACCAGCTACGAACAACAAGCCTGCTACTGCTGGATGGTATAATACAGCTACCTTTGAAGAAGAAGCAAAAAAATATGGTTTTCAATCTAAAACAATTAATGGAGATGCTTTTTCAAATGAAACAAAAGAAAAAATTATTGAAGTTATCAGAAACACTTTTGGGAAAGTAGACCTTGTTATATATAGTATAGCTTCTCCTAGAAGAAGAGATCCTAATTCAGATAAAGTTTATAACTCAAAGTTAAAACCAATAGGTGATATCTATGAAAATAAAACTGTTGATTTTCATACTAAAGTTATATCTAATACAAAAATCGAACCAGCAACATCTGAAGAAATAGAAGAAACAATCAAGGTTATGGGCGGAGAAGACTGGAAGCTTTGGATAGAAAAGCTTAGTAAAGCAGATGTTCTAGCTGATGGCGCAAAAACAATTGCCTACTCTTACATTGGTCCAGATATAACTCATGCAATATATAGATCTGGTACAATAGGAAAAGCAAAAGAAGATTTGGAAAAAACAGCACATGAATTAAATAAATTTCTTTCAAAATCAAATGGTAGTGCATATGTAGCGGTTAATAAAGCTCTTGTTACTCAATCAAGTTTAGCTATACCTGTACTTCCACTATACATATCAATACTTAATAAAGTTATGAATGCGAAATCTATAAATGAAGGTTGTATAGAACAAATGTATAGACTGTTTTCAGATTTCCTTTATAAAGAAGATATACTATTAGATTCTAAAAGAAGAATACGTCTTGATGATTTAGAAATGAGAGATGACGTTCAAAAAGAAGTCTTAGATATCTGGAACCAAATTAATAGTGATAATATAAATAATTTAACTGATATTGATGCCTTTGAAAATGAATTTTTCAAACTCTTTGGATTTGCTATTTCAGATATTAATTATGATACTGAAGTTGAACAAAAGGTAGAAATAGAAAACTTAATTTAAGAATTATAATAAATTTATAGATGTATCAGACTACTGATACATCTTTTTTGTGCAGCTTATATTTTTATCTAATAAATTATATTTTAAATAACTTAAAACCCTGTAACCTCTCATTTTATCAGCATATTCTTAAGAATATTACCATATATATGGTTACAATTAAAAGAATTTTAAACAATAAATATATTCTTATAACATATAAACTACAATTCCTATCAATTATGACTTTACATATTTCTCGTATTCTAAATTTACTAACTTATGTTTTTGTATTATACTAAAATTATAATTTGAAAACATATGTTTAGGTTTGAAGGTGCATAAATATGAAAAAATTTGTAATGAAAAAAAAACTAGTTTTACCAATTACCGTTTTATTGATTTTATTTTCAAGTATTGGTGCTTGTAAATTGATAAAAAAAAGTATTCCAGTTGCCACAACGAATAACAATATATCTGCTGAAGATGATACGAATAATGTTTCAGACCAAAATATACAAGCAATTCTAAATTCATTGAATTCTAATACTAAGAATCCATATTATAATGAAAAAGATTTAAGAAAATTTCCATATCCGTACAGCTCAATGCTAGCTATATGCAGTGATATAGACGATACAACCCTAGAAGAATTTGAAAGATATCATAAATTTTTAAATACTAAAGAACAGACTCCTTATGGTGAAGGTGTAGGTCTTGATGTTGGGGATTCTATGTGGATGTATATGGGCAATGATACAAAAGGGAAAGTGGATGAGCATGGAAATGGCTCTGAAAGTATAATGACTTATTATAAAGGCACAGATAGTTCAACAAAACACAATTCAGATGAGATAATTAATTATACTCATGCCGGTTGGATAGATTCTATTCACACATTTGGAGATTTTTCAACTGATAGCGAAAAGAATACGAACTTCAACAGAAATTTAGCTATTGATGCTTGGAATGAATTAACCTCTATAAATTCTAACTTCAAAGTCTGGATAAATCATGGTAATAGATCTAATACCCAAAACCTTGGAGCACATGGGTCTTCTAAATTTATGAGTTACCAAAAAGGGGACGACCCATCATCACCTTATTACCATGCAGACTTGACTGTAAAAAATGGTATTAAATATATATGGAATTCTACACAAGATAATAATTTTGGACATGACTATCCACTTTATCAAATTACACTAGTTGATAAACAGAAGATATGGGGGTTTCATAGATATAATAGAGGGTTGGTTAATGGCAAAGATGATTGGACATGGAATACCCAAAATTTGCATCTTCAACTAACTCGAAATAATCTAGAATCTATAGTGAAAAAGAAACAGTATTCAATAATAGCACAACATTTTGGCATTAATTCAGAAAATCTATTCTCAGATGAAAATATAAAAGCTCTCAGAATGTTAACTGATTATCAAAGTACTGGAAAAATACTTGTTGCAAAAACCTCTAGACTCTTAGATTATGCTAATGCTCAAAAGCATTTATTATACACTAAGGGCAAGGTTAATGGAAAGGAATATATAAATATAGATTGTATAAACGATCCTATTTTGGGTAAAAGCGTACCTTCTATTGAAAACTTAAAAGGTATTACATTTTATTGTGATAATCCTGATAATACTGTATTACTCATAAATAAAAATGTTGTGGATTCCAATGAAATTCAGATTAATCCTAAAGATGAAACTGGAAAATCAAGTATATCAATTAAGTGGTTTAAATCTGATTACACTGATTATACTAAGTAAACTTGATATTTCTTTAAATCCTTAGAAATTTAAACATGTACTTGTTATTAATATAATTTATATGAATATTATTTTAACAGGCAAAGAAGCTATCTATCAACGAGTTAAACTTCATTATAGATAGCTTTCTTTAACTATTTATATAGTGTTAACATACTTTTCCTGGATTTAAGATATTTTTAGGGTCAAATGCTTGTTTTATATTTTTCATCAGTATAGAAGTAACATCTCCTATCTGATCTTTTAAGTAAACTTTCTTTGCAAAACCTATACCATGTTCTCCTGAAACTTGCCCTCTTAATTCTCTAGCTTTTTCATACATGCAGTTAAACACTTGTGATAATTTTTTATTCCATTCTTCTTCTGTCATTTTATCCTTTAATATATATACATGAAGATTTCCATCTCCAGCATGACCAAAATTCTTTATTCTAACATTGAATTCCTTTTGAAGTTCATATGTGTAATTTATAAAATCAGCTACTCTATTTCTTGGAACACAAACATCGCATTCATCCATTTCGGTTGTAGATGCCTTGATTGCTTCTAAAAATGCTCCTCTAGCAGACCAAATGGCCTCTTTTCTTTCATCTGTATCAGCTATGAATATGTCTAATGCTCCTTCATTTAAAACTATATTTGCTACTCCCTCATAATCTTTTTCTATTTCTTCTGTGCTATTGCCATCAAATGTTAGTAATAGATAGGCATCTGCTGTATTATCTGGAAACTTTCTTCCTAAGAACTCTTCAGCTGCAAGTATTACGTCTCTTTCCATAAATTCTATTGATGTAGGTATTACTTTTGATTTTATTATCTTTGGAACTGTTTCTATTGCTAAAGATAAATTAGGAAATGGAATCAATAGACTTATTGATTTTTTAGGTGCTGGAATTAACTTTAATATAGCTTTTGTCACTATAGCTAAAGTCCCTTCTGAGCCACAAACCATATCTTTAATACTATATCCCGAACTGTTTTTTACAACCTTTCCTCCAACCTTTATGATTTCCCCTGTTGGAAGCACTAGTTCTAATCCTCTTACGTAATCTCTTGTTACCCCATATTTTACAGCTCTCATTCCACCTGCATTTGTGTTTATATTACCTGCTATTGTTGCTGACTTTTCTCCTGGGTCTGGTGGATAAAATAAGTCATATTCTTTAACATAATCTCCTATTTCCATCAAAAGCACTCCTGGTTCTACTGTTAAAGTTAGGTTTTCTTCATCTACCTCTAATATTTTATTCATCTTGCACATATTTATCATAATTCCACCATGTATAGGAACTGAAGCTCCAACAAGGCCTGTTCCAGACCCTCTTGGTATAACTGGAATATTATTTTCATATGCATATTTAACTACTTTTGATACTTCTTCTGTTGTTAATACTTCAACCAAAACTTCAGGCATTTTGCTTATTCCACCTAATTCATCATGGCTAAAATCTTCGCTAATTTCATCTCCTGATAAAACTCTATCTTGTCCTAGTACTGATTTTAAATATTCAATATCTTTTTCATCTATTTTTTTATATCTATCTAAATTCATGGCTATATCCTCCTTATACAATCTTTAAGCTCTTATTTTTTCAACTAGTTTAGGTATTATTTCATATAAATCTCCAACTATACCATAGTGAGCAACATTAAATATTGCAGCATTAGGATCTTTATTAATAGCTATTATACAATCTGAATTGTTCATACCAGCTGTATATTGAACTGCACCTGAAATGCCTATAGCAAAAATCAATTTAGGCTTTACTGTTCTTCCACTTAATCCAATCTGATGTTTTGCATCTATAAGTCCATTTTCAACTAAAGGTCTAGTACCAGCTACTTGTCCTCCTATTGAATTAGCTAATTCTTTAATAAGCTCCATGTCCTTTTCTGATTTTATTCCCCTACCAACAGATACTATTATTTCAGCATCAGCTATGCTTTCTTCCACTTCCTTTTTCACGACCTTCAAAACATTAATATTAGAAGTTATCTGATCTATACTACACAAATTTATTTTCCCGCTTTTTTCTTCATTTCTACTAGGTGAATTCATAACTTTATATCTTACTGTTGCAAGTTGTGGCCTGTTATTAGGGTTAATTATTTGAGCCATTATATTTCCACCAAAAGCTGGTCTTATTTGAACTAAATCTGTATTTTCTTTAATATCAAGAATCGTACAATCTGCTGTTAATCCTGTTCTAAATCTAGCTGCAATTCTAGGGGCTAATGACCTTCCAATTGTAGTTGCACCAACTAATATAGTCGAAGGCTTATTATTAATTATGAAATCTTCAAAAACCTTTGTGTAAGGTTCTATTCTAAAATATTTAAACTCTTTATCATCATACACAAATACTTCATCTACTCCATAATGAAGTAACTCTTCTGCTTTTTCTTTAATATTTTCACCTATAAATACTGCATAAACTGGATGATTTATTTTGCCCCCAAGCTCTTTTGCTTTTCCAATTAACTCATATGTAACTGGATGTATATCTCCATCTACATGGTCTACATATACTGCTATTCCTCTCCAAAGGCTTTTATCTATTAACACTTTCTTATCTTCAACAAATTCAACAACCCCAGCTGGTCCTTTCTTAACGCATAATCTACACATTTTACATCCAGCTGAAATTTCAAGCTTATTTTCTTTTCTTTCCATTGCACCAAATGGACATATTTTAACTAATTCTTCTATAACTTTATCATTCAACTTATTTTCATTAATAACTAACTTTCCCATTGTAGTTCCTCCTAACACTAATTCTTTTTACTCTTAAACAAACTTCATCTCTTTTAGCTTATTAAATAATTTGACTGAAAGCTCATTGCCACTTCCATTCCATATTTCTTTATCCGAATTTATAGATGGCGGAAATATTCTTTCAACTTGAGTTGGTGAACCATTTAATCCATACATATTTTCATTTTTATCTTCAAAATCAATTAACCCATATACTTTTATTTCTCTGTCTTTTGTTTCTATTTTCTTTTTATAAGAAGGAAGTCTAGGTTCAAAAATATCTTTTTCTACTGTTAACAAACAAGGATATTTTACATCTGCAACTTCTAAAGTATTTGGCATATCCATTTCTACAACTAATGATTTTTCTTTCACTTCAACTATTTTTCTAACATTAGCTATATGCGGTATTTTTAAATACTCAGCCATCTCTGGTCCAACTTGTGCTGTATCTCCATCTGTAGTTTGTTTACCACATAAGATTAAATCAAATACCCCAGCCTTTTTAATTCCCTGAGATATAGTATAAGAAGTTGCTAAAACATCAGCACCTGCAAACTTTCTATCTGATAGTAATACTCCTTCATCAGCACCCATCATATAAGCTTCCTTGATAACTGCTTCCGCTTGAGGTGGTCCCATACTAATAACTGTAACCTTTCCCCCTTTTTCTTCTTTTATCCTTAAAGCAGTTTCTAATGCGTATAAATCATAAGGATTCATCTTTGAATCCACACCATCTCTTTTTAGCACTCCTGTTTTTTCATCTACTTCAACTTTGCTTGTTCCTGGAACTTGCTTAATACAAACTAATATTTCCATTTAATAGTACCTCCCATATTTATTTATTGGTCTAGTGGTCAGACCACTATATTTAAAATAGCATACTTTTCTAAATATTTCTACAACTATATTTGATTATACATACTTTTTTGTAAAAAATTAGATTTCTCCTTTCTTTAAATATTAATTTGATAATTTTTCTCCACATTTTTCTAATTATTTAAAATAGCTTTGTCATTTGATACCTATATAAAAAAGAAAGTATGACAAATTAATTAACATACTTTCTTTAAACTATTTCTTTATATTATATTCATAAATTAAATCTAAATGCTCACTCATTGCCTTTGATGCAACTTCACTATCTTTTTTAACCAGCCCTTCAAGTATCTCCTCATGTTGTCTCATAAGTATACTTCTATTTTCTTCTACCATTAAAATTTTACCTCTAGCTTCACTGATAAAAGAATCCATCAAGGAAGAAACTGCATTTAACATGTTAAGTATTAAAATATTTTTAGAAGCTTTTGCTATGTTATAGTGAAACCTCTTATCATATTTAACCTTTTCCTCTTCATCTTCTACTTCATTTAATTTATTTAAACACTCTTTAAGTTCTTCTATTTCTTTATCTGTTATTTTTTTTGCAGCTAATGCAGCTGTTTCCACTTCTATAACTCTTCTTAATTCAAAGATCTGCTCTTTATCGCTTCCATTTAGCATAAAGATAAGCAAAAATGGATCTATTAAACTCTCCTCAAAATTCTCTTTTATAAAATTACCTTCCCCATGCCTTGATTCAACAAAACCTATCATCTGAAGTGCACTTAAAGCTTCTCTTATGGCTGATCTACTTACTCCAAGTTGACTCACAAGCTCTCTTTCAGAAGGCAATTTATCTCCCTTTTTTAATGTTCCATCTGCAATCATAGCTTTAAATTGATCTATTATCTGCTCATATACCTTTGTACTTTTAACTTGCGTAAACATTAAAACATCTATCTCCTAACTAAACCTTTATAACATAATTCTCAAGTTAATTGTACTCTATGAAATAAATATTAACAATAACTAATTAGGCAAAAATTTCATATGAAAGGTTATCTATATTCTATATCATCTCCATAAACAAGATCTGAATTATCCTTAATATATCTAATTAATTCTTGAACCTTAGCATAAGCCACTGCAACATAAGTATCTGCTGCTCCATAATAAATTGTTATCTTTCCTGTAGCTGAATCTTGAAGCGTTGCACATGGAAATGCTACATTGGGCACAAAGCCTGTAGTTTCATATTCTTTCTCAGGTGTTAATAAATAATCTCTAGTTCTATAAAGTACTTTTGAAGGATTATCTATATCTAAAATAGCAGCTCCTATACTATAAACAAAACCATTACAAGTTCCAGATACACCATGATAAAATAATAGCCATCCTTCTGAAGTTTCTATAGGAATAGCTCCCCCACCTATCTTAGTTCCTTGCCACCAGCCTGAACCACCTCTTGACATAACTCTTCTATGCTTCCCCCAATAGACTAAATCTGGACTTTCACTTATAAATATATCTCCAAAAGGAGTATGTCCACTATCACTAGGCCTGCTTAGAAGTAAATATTTATCATGAACCTTTCTTGGAAATAGTACTCCATTTCTGTTAAATGGGATAAATGGGTTTTCAAGTCTTGTAAATTCTTTAAAGTCTTTTGTCATTCCCATTCCCAAAGCTGCTCCTCCAAAGTCGACACACCATACTATATAAAAGGCATCATCTATCTTCACAAGCCTTGGATCATAGGAATAATTAGGCTGATAGTCTTTTCCCTCCTCATCTTTCCAGTGAATTTCTTCATCTTCAATATCCCAAGAAAGTCCATCTTTACTCTTTCCTACATGTAACTGAGGTTTTCCATGTTTATGATCTGCCCTAAACACTCCAATAAATCCATCTTCATATGGAACTACAGCACTATTAAAAATTCTTGCTGTCTCTTTAGTTGGATTCCAATTTATAATTGGATTTCCATTATGCCTCCAAACCACGCCTTCAAACCCCTCAGGCTTTTCTTGCCATGGTATATTACTTAGCTCTTCACCTAATATTTTTACCTTATCCATCATAATTTCCTCCCATAAATTTAGTTATTCCCAAATTTCTTCTCCAAAGGATTCAATAAATTCTGTAAGTTCACTTGCCATTTCTTCAGCTTCTGGAATCCTTACATGGCCTGGAGTCCCTCTCCCGTTTCTCCTAAACAAGTATCTTACTATCTTTAGATCTTCAAGTTCTTCTACCATTTCATCAAGAGCATCATCCCAACCCTTGTCATGGCCTAGGATAGTTGTAATTACAACAAATAATGCCTTTGGATATTTACTTCTTAAATCTCTAATTATCCCTTTATATTTTTCTTTCCATATATGCCTTTTTTCTTTATTTGTATTAATATAATTATCTGGATGAGCATCATTTTGCCCTAGTGCCATAATTACTACATGAGGAGTAAATTTTGAGAAATCCCAACTATTGCAGCTTCCAAGCTGAGGATTGTATCTTAATTTATCATAAGTAAATTCAAGTCCCAAGAATTCTTCACCATTAAAATATCCTGTATCATTTAATACAGCAAGTCCACCTTGTGCATTATTATTAATTTCCGCTTTTAACTTTCTTGAAGTCATCATAGAATATGAATACCATGCATTAGAATATATACCTTCATGATTTTCTGGATCTACCTTTCCTACATAATCCACAGCTTCTGATACTTCTCCTGCTGAAATTGAGTCTCCAAAACATTCAACTCTCCTTTTAGCTCTAGGTCCTGAAGATAATATTGTGCATCCTTTATCTAGAATAACCCCATAAAAATCAAAATAATGGCATGAATCAGATCTTTTATATAAAATTAAATCATGAACTTCATCTTCCAAATCACTAGCTATATTCAGTACTATGTCTTTATAATGCTCTTCAATTATTGCTTTTCCATGAATCTTTCCATCAACTATAAAACCAATAGAATTTTCAAAACAAGCATGTTTATTATTTATTGCTATCTTTAATGAGGTTCCTTGAAACTTAGTCTTTATAAGACTTCCAGCATAAATTATAGTAGGTGATTTTGGATTACTAAAATCTACTCTTCCATTAAATTCATAGTTATTATTATCTGCTTCAATTAGTGTAAACTTGTCCATATCTATATCTTTTAAATACATATCTACATCCTCCTCATTAAGATACTAAAAATCCCATAATAGAAATTTCTCTTAATTTATCATCATCTAACACAGTTATCTCAATTTTATGTTTAGATACTTCATTTTCTTCTACTATAAGATGTGTTTCTGAATAATCACCCCAGCCATCTTCAAAATAAGTATCTAAAATTCCCTTGTCTCTATCATCAACTCTTATTTGAATTCTTCCTGCTGTTTCAAGTACACTTTTCTTATATAAGATGAATATATTTTTCCCTTCTACTTCAAACGTTAACTTTCCTTTATTAAATTTTTCATGACTAAATTTCCATCCATTATTAAAGACCTGAAATCCTTCTTTGTCCTCTACAAAACCTATTTCCTCTTTAACCTCTATATTGTTATTATTAAAAATTACACCATTTATATATTTATCTCCAAAGATAGGTTTATCTAGAGCTATTTCATTATCTTCTTTGTCATCTAAGTTACTATAAATATCTTGTAAAAATTTAATTAAAAGCTCTGAAATTATCTTATGCCCTAAATTATTTGGATGCACCTCATCCGTAGCTACTTCCTTCCATATAGTTTTTCCTTTAATCATTTCACTATAGATAACATTTCTATAACTTATCATTGGTATATTATACTTTTCTCCAATTTTAATCTGCTGATCCTGTACATTGTGTCCATCATCTGTACTCATAAACACTTCCACTATAGCTGGTTTATTTTTCACTTTTAATAGCCTTCTAATTAAGCTTTCATAAGCAATTTTGTTATAGATATTTTCTTTATCATTTACTGCAAAATCTATAAATACTATATCTGGATTTAAATCTAACATTTGTTCTTTGACCCTATGAACACCTATTATAGATCCTGTAGCTCCTACACCAGCGTTAATATACCTTACATTGCTTTCTTTAAACTTTTCCTTAAACCATAAATAAGTTTTATATGCATAAGAATTTTCATGTATATCTGCATGACACCCTTGTGTTATAGATCCACCAAAGAAACCTATATTTATATCTTCCCCTCTTTTTCCTTTATTAAAAAGCTTAAGTATTCTTGAAACATCCCCTTTGTTAACTATTGAATTCTTTATCATTCCGTCAGTTAAATCCATTCCCCTCATCCCTTCTCTTTTTCATTTATAGTTTTATTACTAATTTTATATTTAATTAAAATTCCTAAAGCTGCTATTGTAAGTGTAAGATATGTAAATCCATAACTATGTATTCCAAATATTCCTGCTATATTTCCTGTAATAAGGTTTATTATTGATGGGAAAATTGTATAAGAACATAGGTTAGTTACTATAATTGCAGTAGAATGATCTTCTTTAGGAACTACATTCCAAATAACCTTATTAGGCAATGGAATTAAAAATCCATTAATTATTCCATGCATTAAAGTTAACCAAACTATGATAATATAAGATTTTACTGTACCTATTAATATCCATCTAATAATAAGCAATACACCTGCTATTTTTAGTACTAAATTCACATTCTTATAAAATTTTAATTTTTCTACATATGGTAAAAGAACCACTTCAAAACTAATCATAAGTACTGGTAACATTCCTATATAAAAGTTTGGTGCATTTAATTTTATAAGCATCATCTGAATCCCATACCCCATTGCAGAACATATAGCAGCCGTTAATATGCCATAGGTTAAAATAAACACCTTAAAATCTCTATTTTTAAAAAGTTCTATAATCTTAGTCTTTTCACTTTTCTCCTTTTCTTTTTCTGGTTTTGTTATTTCTGGCAAGAAAAATAGTACTATTATATTTAACATAATAAAAATACTTGATAAAATTATGGTTACTTTAGGACTTACAAATCCTAAAGCTAATCCAGATATAACTCCTGCCAGCCCATATCCAATTGTAGAAAACACTCTAATTTTTCCAAATGTAGCTCCATATTTATTAGATAAATTTAAAAGATACTCTTCATTAACTACCCCACCAGGTTGGATTAAAACATTTCTAATTAGATTAAAAACTAAAAATATATAAAAATTACTTATCCATATGAGCCCTGCTAAAGTTGAAATGTTAATTATATTTACAAATTTATTTATAAGTAATAACCTTTTATATTTATCTATTAAAGCTCCCCATATAAAAAAGGTGACTACTGATAATAGTGGTAAAACTCCAACTATTAGACTAATCTGTCTCTCTGAAAAACCTTTAGTAAAAGACAAAAAAAGTACATATGTGTTGCCTATTATAGTATTTCCTATGCTATTTAATAAAGAACTAGCTTTAAAAACATTGATCGCCTTTTTTATATTTTTATCCTTAGTTTTAGACTTCATCTTAAATATCCTTTACCTCGTTTAATACAAATAATTGAGACATGAAATCTTCATGCACTCTTTCATAGTATTCACTAAATTTCCCCGTATAATCCTTAGATAAAACAATTCCTAAATTCATAAGCTCATCTCCACAGCATGTTTCTTCTCTTCCTTCTATGGAATATAATTTATTTGGATCTAATCCTTTTAGTTTTATTCTGTTATACTTTTCATTTGGTTTACTTAAACCTTTATAATATCCTACAATCGCCTTTGACTTATCTTCTGAAACTACCATCCATGAAGTTTCACTTTTTTCAAAAGGACTCATCAATCTATAAAAATCTCCATGGTGTAAAAGCAATTTATTTTCTTTAAAGAACCTAACTTGCTCTTTAATAACTTCTTTTTCTTTATCTGTAATGGTGCTTAAATTAAGCTCATATCCAAATGTTCCAAAGTATGCTACATTTCCTCTAGTATCAAGAGGAATGACCCTTCCAACCTGGTGATTTGGTACTGCTGATACATGGCTTCCTATTGCACTTATTGGATAGATCATTGATGTACCATATTGTATTTTTAACCTTTCAAACCCATCTGTATCGTCACTTGCCCAAGTTTGTGGGGCATAATATAACATTCCTGGATCAAATCTTGCTCCACCTCCTGCACAAGATTCTATTAAGATATTTGGATACTTATCTATTACTTTTTGAAGCAATTTATATACCCCAAGAATATATCTATGAAATAGTTCCCCTTGTCTATCTTCTTCAAGTGCTCGAGAATAAGCTTCAGTAATGTATCTATTCATATCCCATTTAATATAAGAAATTTCTGAAGAACCTATTACTTTATCCATTGAATCAAATACATAATTCACTACTTCTTCTTGTGAAAAATCTAAAACAAATTGATTCCTTCCATGAGACATATTTCTACTAGGGGTATGTATAACCCATTCTGGATGTTCCTTATAAATCTTTGTATCACTACATACCATTTCAGGTTCAAACCATAAGCCAAATTTCAAACCTATATCTTCTACTTTTTTTGAAAGGCCTTTTATTCCTTCAGGTAATTTTACTAAATTAGGAACCCAATCCCCAAGAGAACTTTTATCATCATTTCTTTTTCCAAACCAACCATCATCTAATACAAATAATTCTATTCCTAGCTCTTTTGCACTCCTTGCAATAGATAAAATCTTTTCTTCATTAAAATCAAAATAAGTAGCTTCCCAGTTATTAATTAAAATTGGTCTTTCTTTATCTCTCCACTTTCCTCTAGCTAGTCTTGTCCTATACAGCTTATGGTAAGTCTGACTCATTTTATTTAATCCTTCTGAAGAATAAACCATCACACATTCTGGTGTTTGAAATTTCTCCCCTTTATTTAGCTTCCATCTAAAATTGTAAGGATTTATTCCCATCATAACCCTTGAAATTCCATAAGGATCCACTTCAACTTGACCTAAGAAGTTTCCGCTATATACTAAGCTAAAACCATAAACTTCACCTGTATGTTCAGTAGCATCAGGTCTTTTTAATATCATAAATGGATTATGCATGTGACTGCTTGCTCCTCTTAAACTATGAATGGACTGAACACCTTCTACTAATTTCCTTTTTCTAAGATGACATTCCCTAGCCCATGCACCTGTCGTATGAATCATTTCAAACTCAGAATCTGGAAGATCTATGCTTAAACTCATTGCTCTATCTACAAATAAAATTTCATCGCCTTCATTAATTATTTTTGCATTTCTACAAATTACATCTAATTCCTTATAGATTGTATAACTAAGTATAAGTTTACTTTCTATTACATCATCAACTAATGTTATCTCAAGGGTCTCTGCTTCCTCATTGTCCTCTACATATGTTGCTGGCAAATCTTTTAATGCCTTTTTTCCTCTAATGATTTCGTAACTTTTATATTGAAAATCCGTAATGCTGCTTCCATTCTTACTTGTGATAGAGCAAGCTGGATATCTATAATCTGTAGTTCCATAGCTAGGATAATCTTGTTTAATATGTTCAAGTGAAGAAGTATAACTTCCTTTAAACATATTGCAAGAAGGTCTAAGTTCTCTTTCTGTTATATGTTTAAAAGAGTTTCTATGCCTTATCTTCTTACCATAATAAACATTTTCAACTTGTTCTATCTCATCTATAATTCTTATAATATAACTTATATGCTTATTATAAAGATGAAATTCTCTTGTATTCTCATTAAATTTTATACCCATTAACACCATCTCCCTCTCCTTTGAAAACGTATACTAACCTGATGTGGAAAACTCTTCTTTCTTCAGTATAAAAACTCCTCCGTATCTTGTCTACATTATCACTTCCAAATCAATATTATTGTTAATAATTCTTACTTTGAGTTTATTTTTACTTGAAACTTTTCCACTCTTTATTTATTTCATTTCTAGTAATATTAGAATCTGAATCTATAACATATTTTTGTACAAACTTTGCATCTAATCCCGTAGTTTTTCTATTATTAAAGTATTTATCATGGATTTCTGCTTCTTCTACTGTCTGCTTTCTAATTACATCTCCTTGTATCTCTATTGGCATATTAAACTTTTCTAAAGATTTAATCATGCTTATAGTTTCCTTGCTTCTTTTTATAGTTGACGTTATGTTCACCGCCTTAGCATACCTATCTTCTTGAAAAATGAATTTTAAAAATTCTTTTGCTACATTTGGGTGTTGAGAATTTCTACTTACTCCAAATCTGTAGTCTCCCACCACCTTAATTACCTTACTTTCTGGTATTGGAAACATGTCTATTATTTTTTTATCCATACCTATATCCTCCAATTGATTTTTGAAATCCGAACTCCAAATAATCATAGCTATTTTTCCATTCTTAATATCCTTTTTACATTGTTCCCAGTCATAATTCAGTAACTCATCTTCACAATAACCATCTTTTACAATACTTCTTATAAACTCTAAAGACTTGTACACTCCGCTGTTATCACCCAATATATCATTTGATTTAGTTATTATATTATTTTCAAGATTTGTATCAAACAAATATGGAATTATATCCATCCATATATTCATTGCCCAAGATTGCTTATAATTAATTGCAATTGGCGTTACTCCTATGGACTTTAGTTTTGTGCAACATTTCAAAAAATCTTCTTTAGTCTTAGGTAACTCACTTATACCGGCATCATTAAAAATAGATTTATTATAAATAACTCCTTGCCAATTTACACAAGTTGTTAAATTATATAAATATCCATCATCCCCCATTCCAACATTATAATCATAAATATCATCTCCTTTAAATCCTAAATCATCTAGTGGTAGAAAATAATCTTTAAACTCCTTTGAACTTATAACAGATGGAACAAGCGTAACATCTGGAAGTTCTGAAACAGAAGCTTTTCTTTGCAGTATTTCTTCTGCATCTCCTTTAAGTTCTAAATTAACCTTTACCTTAGGATATTCTAATTCAAATTCTTCAGTTAAAGCTTTTAGTTCTTCTCTTTTATCAGTTCTATTACTTAAAAATGTAATGCTTCCCTCTAGATAACTTTTAGCTTCACTTGAACTTCTCTTCTTATTTAATGCTATTACCACAGAAATTAATACCGCAATAATTAGTAAAATTAAACATATAAATTTAATGGACTTACTACTTTTCTTCATAAGCATCCCTCTTTCAAATTTATTAATAACTTACTTCTTTATCAGCATAGAATTTCTAAAACAATTTGGAGTAGTTCCTGTAATCTTTTTAAAAGCACGTCCAAAGGTAATAGAATCACTATATCCTACATATTCTGCTATTTCATATACTTTTAAATTTGTTGTCATAAGTATTTCCTTTGCTTTTTTTATTCTATAGTTTGATAAGAAATCATAAAAACCTTCCCCCTCTTCTTTTTTAAACAGCTCTGATAAATAATTGTGACTTAGATAAACTTCCTCAGCTACATCTTTTAAAGTAATGTCCTTATTAAAGTTATTAATTATATACTTTTTAGCTAATTCTATTGCTATAGAATTAGAATTTTTTTTATCTTTATTGCAAAACTCTGAAAGCTTGTCTGCTTGATTTAAAATATACTTCTTAGGTTTGCAATTGCTAGAAACAGTTTCTTTAACCTTTATTACTAATCTAAACTGTTCTCTTAGCTTCCAAACCTTTTCTGTAGATTCTAAAATATATACATTTCTATAATTATCTATAAAAACATCAGCTTCTTTTATTATTTCCCCTCTTAAATACTTTACATTTTCTCCAATATTAATGTTGTAATATAGAATTACATAAATAGTATTTTCATAATAAAAAAATAAATATTCTACATCTCTACACTTTTTTAAAATATTCCTTATAAAACACCTTAAAGGAATATTATCATCTTTCTTTCCCCTTTCAATAACAATCATATTGTATACATAGTCTTCATCTAATTGCATATTCTGCAGTAATGAGCTACTTATGCTGCAATCAGTATCTTTATTTGAAAATAGAATATGCTTAAAAAAATCTTTTCTTAAGACATTAATAGACTTATTAATCATCTCTTTTTCCTTCTTCTTATAATTAATCTTTAACTCTACATCTCTTAATGCTTTTTTTAATTCTTCTTCTCCAATTGGCTTTAATAAATAATTTGTTGCTCCTGCTTTCATACTATCTCTAACATAACTAAAATCGTCATATCCACTTAATACTATAAAAGCTGGAGGTTTATGTAACTCTTCTTCAGATTTTTTAATTAACTCAACACCTGTCATTATAGGCATTTTTATGTCCGTTATAACTAAATCTACATCTTTTTCCTTTTCTCTCAAGTATTCCAGCGCTAATGAACCATTTTGAAAATTACTCATAACCTCATGTTCACTAAATAATCGCTTAATCTTTTTTGTTAACCCCATTCTAATTATCTTGTCATCATCAACAATTAATATTTTCATATTCTCCCCCCACAACACCATAGAATATTTATGTAAATTGGTATATATTAGAATTATACATTAAAACATACTTTTTTAAAATATAGATATGTCTTTTATCGGTATAGTATATTCCTTAATCAACAAAAATATTGCTAAATGGGTGGAGTTCTTATGAAATTCAAAAAAAATTTATCTATCAAAAAATTGACTTTAATAATTTTTAGTATTATGTATTCATTCTTTTTCTTAATTACTACTTTGAATTTATATTCCTATTCAAAGTATGAATTTAACAAAACTGAAAAACTCATTAAAAATTATAATACAAGCTTGAGCCAACAAATTACTGAGAAAATAAATAGTATCTCTAATGTTTCAAAATATCCATTACTAGTACCTGAAATAGATAGATTACATTCTATCCTTTCTGCAAATAAACCTTACAACATAGATGAGTATAACTATCTAACATATTTATGCGAAATGATATTGATTCAAAATGATTCAATAAATGGAGCTTATCTCTATGACTTAAAAGGAAGAGGAGTATTTTCTTCAAAGAATAGTTCTAATGATAAACTAAAAAATCCAACTACAGAAAAGTGGTTTCTAGACGCCTTAACTTCCAGTGAAACAACAACTCTAATCTCAAACATAAATACAAATAATCTTTTTCAAATTACTTCTTCAAATGATGAACACTCAATAGCCATAGTAAGAAAAATAATAGATATTAATACAAAAAAGTTTAATGGTTTATTGCTAGTTACCCTTCCCATAGAAGAAATAGAAAACTTACTAAAGAAAGACCTACCATTTAATAATCAAGTGACAACAATTTTCGATTCAACTGGAACCCCAATTTTAAATACAGATAACATTAATAATAATTTACTTAATTCTGAGATTAATTACTCACAAATACCTAAGTTAAAATATATTCATACTGATAAAGACTATATTGTTTCTTATAACATAATTCCTACTACAAATTGGAGTTTAGTTACCTCCATACCAAAATCAGATGCCTTCCATATTGATAATTTATACATTATATCATTTATGATTAATATAATATTTTGCTTGATTCTATTTATTGTATTATTTGTTCTTTTCATAAAAAGAATATTTAATCCAATAAAATCATTAATTGAAAATATGAAGGGCAATGTTGAAAATAACCTTAATTATAAATTTAATTATAAACGAAATGATGAAATTGGAATTCTAGTTAAGTCTTATAACGAAATGAAAAACAGAATAAATAGTTTAATTACTATAAACTATAAAAATAAATTAGAACAAAAAGAACTTGACCTAAGACAATTACAAAATCAAATCAATCCTCATTTTATTTATAATACATTAGAGTCTATCCATATGATGGCAGAAATAAATGATGATCTCGAAACTTCCACCATGGCTGAATATTTTGGCTCTATTATTAGATACAGCATGAATAGAAAAATAAACACAGTTCTTCTAAAAGAAGAAATCTCTATTATAGAAAACTATATTTATCTTCAAAAAATGAGATTTGACCAATTATTTACTATAGAGAACCTAATTGATCCCGAAGTTTTAGACTGTGAAATAATAAAAATGATAATTCAACCACTTATTGAAAACTCTATATATCATGGCTTAAGTGAATGTAATGGAAATGGGAAAATAATAATTCAAGGCCAGCATATTAATAATAATTTATTATTAACCATCTCTGACAATGGTATAGGAATTGAGGATGATACTCTTAAGGATTTAAATGATTATATAAATGATAAAAATAATAAATTTAAAGGAATTGCTCTTAGAAATATAAATAAAAGACTCAAATTAAATTATGGTGAAGAATACGGTCTTGAAATTTTTAGCGTCGTTGGGAAAGGTACTTCTATGACACTAACACTTCCCTTTATATCTTTGACGTAACAAAACTCTTCAGCCCGCATTTTTCCAGCATATTCTTAAGAATATAAGAATACTAGAATATAAGAATATATTCAATAGAATAATATATTTTGAAATTTAATGAATCTGAGTATATGAAGAAGGAGCCCTAAATAGGCTCCTAACTTTTCTTATTAACTTGAATATAATAGATTTCCCATAGACTTTCTGATTTTGAATAGCTCTTTATTATTCTTCTTTCTTATGCTTTTTCTGAGCTATTATTATAAAAATTATTAATAAAATTATAAGTATAATACCTATAATAATATGCAATGTATAAGAATTTAACACTTTAAAAGTCACACTGTTAGATATAACTTCATCTCCCATTTTAACTTTATATTCTGCTACATATTCTCCTACCTTAGCATCATTAGTTGACCATTCACTTACTAAATTCTCCTCATTACCTGGATCTATAGTAACTGATTTTTCATCTTTAAAAACCTCTTCTCCATCAGTATTTTTTATAACCACATTAAAAGTTGTTGGAAGCTTAAGATTACCAACATTACTTACTTTAGCTGATATTTTAAGATTCTCTCCCTTATAAGTATCCTTTATATCTATACTTGTTAAATTACCTTTAAGTTCCCCTACTGAAAAAGGTTTCTCACCTTCTAAAACTGTACCATCAGCTTTTATAGCTTTATATTTTACTATATAATCTCCCATTTCTACCTCTTTAGTCTCCCAATCAAATTTCATAATTCCATAAAAACCATTATCTGGATAAGGTTTCATATTTATATTTTCATTAAAATTAGCCATTTCCTTACCATCTTCTTTTGATACGATAGATACTGTAGAATTTATAGTTTCCTCCGTGCTCTTGAAATTTGCAAAAATTATATAAAAATTAGCTGGTGCAGGTTTATTTACATCTGTAACCCTAATACTTGCTACATCAATTCCTTCCTTAATAAATTTAATTCTCAATGAATTAGATGTAGTAGTAGATAAAAAATTATCGTTGTTACTTTTTTTTAAAAATGTTACTGAGTAATCATAAGGTCCTATAGGTAATTTATCACTATTATTAATATTTACTTTAACTTCTTTAGTTTCACCTTTTTTAAGTTCAAAACTTTGTGGATCAAAACTAACAAACTCTTTTCCATTTCCATCAACATTAGCTGTAAATGTATTTTCATCACCTTCATTAGTAACGCTAGCAGTAACACTTAAGGAATTATTACCTACTCTTCCAAGATCCATAAAAGCAGGTTTTACTAAAATATTGTTAGTTTTATCAATACTTGCTTTAGTAGAAATAACAAAAAAATTAGTTAAAAATAAAGATGATAAAAATATTAAAGTAATACAAAAACTAAGCTTTCTTAATCTAAACATTATTTCACCTTTCAAAATTGTTCCTATATCCTAAACATACTAATAGCTTATGAACTAAAAAAAACTTGTATTCACTAAAAACAATAATGTTTTATTTAAGAATACAAGTCTTTAATTTAATTAAAATTTGAGCTTTATGGATTTGACAAATATTCACCAGTAATATTTAAATCCCAATGCCAATCATGGCCTGTTGCTGCATGTTGAGGCATATCAACAAGGGTATATAATGCCTTATTCGCATTTGATTGGGTTGCATCCCAAGGTATATTATAACCAAAATCCAAATTTACTGCTGCTCCTGCTGCTGGAGTAGTTGTCAAAACCATACTATTTCCATTATTAAAGCTATCGCTCCTTGCTTCACCTTTTGTTGTAAAATACTGAGTATCTGATAAAGTAGCAGAGTTTCCAACATACAATCTATTATTGCTTCCTAAAGCAACATAAATGGTTTGACTGTTTCTATTCCAAGTAACACCTGCGTCAGCTGAAGTATAATAATTTTGAGTAACAGCAAAACTTCCGACTTCAGTAATTGTACCACCACCAGGCATAGTTACTCCACCACCACCATTAGTAAGTGTCCCAGTTATTCGCGCTGGTACATAGGCAGTTGCCCCTGTATCACGTAAATAAATCCATTCATTACTGCTAAGTCCACTTCCTGTTGGGTAAGTTTCTCCTGATGAAGCAACAGAGTAATAAGCATTTGAATTAGTAGCACCCTCATTAAAGCCAATATGCTGAGCTGCTCCTAAATCTTTTTCAGACTCAAATATAACATATTTTACTTGAGTGGTCGGATCAATTCTCCCATTTGCTACTGCTTGTGCTGAAATATTTAGAGTTCCATAAGAAATTTGACTTTCAGCTGTGGGAACATTTACTTCAACATAAGCGTCTGGATTACCAGTTTGAGTAGCTGTTCCATTGGCTGTTTTTTGTTCAGCAAATACGCTTTGTGGGAATGCAAGTGTTAAAGTTACTGACAATGTTACTAAACAAACTAGCGAAATAATTTTTCTTACTTTCACCTTTTCCATCCTTTCTAATTCAATAATATTTAACTGAATAAAATTATAATATTTATACATTATATGATTCTAATTTCAAAAAACTACCAACTTATCATTGATATTTTATAATTCCCCAATTGCTAAAAATCTTATCCTAAAAACCTTGCAACCTATTTTTCTAAGTATCACCATATATATTTTAGGCCTTTAAAGTTTAAGATCTATTCCACTTCTTTCCGCTTTCATTAGTATCTCAATTAGCTGTACAATTTGCGCTCCAGCTTCAACTGGCGGCATACCATTTCTATGTATATTCGAAATTACAGTTCTTTGAGATTCTGGTTTACTACTATTAGCCTTATAAGCCATATAACAACTCATGCTTTCTCCTGTTGCAAGGCCTGGTCTTTCTCCGATTAAAATAATAGTAACCTTTGCATTTAAAGCTTCACTTATTTTATCCATAGTCGCAACCCTTGCATATTTAACAAAGATTGGAGTGCCTATTTTATATCCTTTAGCTTTAACTCCATCCACTATCATTGGATAGATTTCTTTCAAATTTGAAGTTATTGCTGGTGAACTTAATCCATCTCCTCCAATAATTTGAACATCTATATCCTTTAAACAATTTTCTTTTATATCTTTTAAAACATCTTTTGAAAATTTTCGTCCGAGGTCTGGTCTAGTTATATATTCCTCTTTATCACTTACCTCTGTTTGGACTTTAAAAAATCCTAATTGATCTACTATATTTTCATCTACATAGGACCAAACAGCATCCATAGCTACAGAATGATCTGCTCTAAACTTTAAGTAATCTAAAGTCTTAAGTCTTGTCCCTGCTTTCCCTATGCAAATTCTTGCTGGAGTGGTTTCCTTTAAAATCATGCACCCCTTATAATCTATAGGATTATCTACTGTAACTTTATTATTTAAATGAACTGTAGATATATCCTCTAAAATGTCTATCTTCACGATTTACACTCCTCCTTTTAAGAATGCTGATGGATCCCCTGCTCTATCTGTTAACATACCATTTTTCATTATGCCAAGTTCCTCTAATCTATTCTCGAATTCTTTAATTGGCCTTTTATTAGTTACTTCCCTTAAGGCTGCAATATCATGATAACTTGTAGATTGATACATTAACATTACATCATCACCACCTGGAACTCCCATAAAGTAATTACAGTTACACCCAGCTAGTAATACTGCTAAATTCTCTAAATCATTTTGATCTGCTTTCATATGATTTGTATAACAAACATCAACCCCCATAGATAATCCAGTTAACTTACCCATAAAATGATCTTCAAGACCTGCTCTAATAACCTGGGCTCCATCATAAAGATATTCAGGGCCTATAAATCCTACCACCGTATTTACTAAAAAAGGATTGTATCTTTTTGCTAAGCCGTAGCATCTTGCTTCCATAGTAAGCTGATCTGCACCACTATGCCCTTCAGAGGATAATTCAGATCCTTGTCCTGTTTCAAAATACATAAAGTTATTACCCTTTGAAGATTTTAATTCTTTCATAGTAAAATAAGCTTCATCTAATAATTTTACATTTATTCCAAAGCCTCTATTAGAAATTTCAGAACCTGCAATACTTTGAAACATCAAATCCATAGGCGCTCCCTTTTTAATAGCTTCCATTTGTGTTGTTACATGAGCTAAAACGCAGTTTTGAGTAGGTATTTTGAATTCATTCATAAAATCCTTAAAAGCTTTTAAAATATTCGAAACACTATCCACAGTATCTACAGCTGGATTTAGTCCAATTACTGCATCACCAACCCCATAGCTTATCCCTTCCATAACTGATGCCATTACTCCATGAATACTATCTGTTGGATGGTTAGGTTGAAGCCTCGAAGAAAGAGTTCCAACCTTTCCAATAGTAGTATTACAAGTTGCCATATTAGTTAACTTTTTAGAAGCTATTATAAGATCTAAATTACTCATAAGTTTAGTAACACCAGCTATAACTTCTGAAGTCAAGCCATCTCTTATCTCTGCTATTTCTTCTCCACTAGAAGATAAAATAAACTCCCTTAATTCTCCTATAGTCATAGATTTTATCCTTATATAAACTTCTTCATTTAATCCATCTTGAATTACTCTAGTAACTTCATCTTTATCATAATCTACAACTGGATTATTCCTTAAATCTTCTATAGTAAGTTCTGAAAGTACTATCTTTGCAGCCACTCTTTCCTTAGTTGATGCTGCACCAATACCAGCAAGTCTATCTCCAGACTTTTCTTCATTTGCCTTAGCTAAAACTTCTTTTACACTAGAAAAATTATATACATTACCAAAAAGTGTTGTTCTTAAAATCATTTTTGTCACTCCTTCTAGACAATTTCACTATTTACTTCATTTATTCCTATCTCATTTAATTTTGAATATATAAAATAATAAATCACAGCTACTGCATATGCTCCTATTACCCAAAATATAGTTGAAAGATTTGATATAGCTACTGCTACTAAAAACACTAAAGCTATTAATAATGCTACTAATGGCACTATTGGATATGCTACCTTAAAAGGTCTATTAAGCTTTGGATCCTTACTTCTTAAAATAAATAGCGAAATCATGCTTATTATATAAAGTGCAACAGCTCCAAAGGAAGAAATCACTATAATCACGGCAGTTTGTCCTGTTACAACAAATATCATGCCAATTAAACTCATTAAAATTATTGAATTAACTGGAGCTCCTTTAGAATTAACTTTAGCTAAAAATCTAGGAAAATACCCTGATCTAGCCATGGCAAATCCTTGTCTTGAATATCCAATTATTATTCCATGTAAACTTGCAAATAATCCAAATAACCCAATAAAGCTCATTACCTTAGAAAGCATTCCTACCCCATATATTCCTTCAAGTGCAGTAGGTAAAGGTGAATCTGTGGCACTTAAAATACTTGATTCTGAAGTACTAGCTGCTATAAAAAATGTTCCAAGTGCTAATATAACTAGAGTAACTATTCCTAATATAAAACCTTTGGGTATATCCTTTTTAGGATTTTCACATTCTTCTGCTGACATAGCTCCACCTTCTACAGCTAAATAAAACCAAATAGCAAAAGGTATTGCGCTAAATACCCCACCAAATCCACCTTTAAATGTTTCTCCAGCAAAAATATTACTAAGTTCAATCTTAGGAGCTCCTACTCCAATAAATAAAAATAACCCGCCTATTGCCACAACTGTTACAATTAGTTCAACTTTAGCAGCTGTTTCTATACCTAGACAATTTATAACTACAAATAACATATAAGCAATTAAAGCTGCCGCTACAGCTGGTATTGATGGAAATAGAAAGTTAATATATGCTCCTATTGATAGTGCTATTGCTGGAGTTGCTAATAGGAATTCTACAAGACAAGAAAAACCAGCTATAAAACCTCCAAACTTTCCAAGGGCTTTCGAAGCATATTCTGAAGGTCCTCCTGCATGCGGAATTGCAGTTGCAAGTTCTGCATAACTAAACATAAATGTTGTATAAAATGTTGTAACTATTAAAATTGCTATAATAAAACCCATAGGACTTGTAAATTCTAAAGCATAATTCCATCCACAGTACATTCCTGATATAACCATTCCGACGATAATTCCCCAAAGTTGTATTGGTTTTAATGTCTTTTTCAATTCATTATTCATAAATTCAACTCCTTAATTCAATTCAAAATTTTTAGTTATATATTAGTGTTTTTATTACTACTGGTATGGCGTTAGCTAGAGGCAATCCTATATCTAGATAGTCTCCATTTCTTGTAGATATTTTGTCTAAACATATAACTTCTCTTTTTTTATTTAAATTTAAAGAAATTACTTGTCCTAAAGCTTTTGCAAAATCATTTTCTAAAACAACTATTATTGGTCCTTCAACATTTTCAAATAGTTTTATTATTTCATTTCCCATTAATTTTATTTCTTCATAGCTTGGACTCTTAGGTCCAACTAATGAAATTGCAACTAAGGTACTTTCATACATATCTAGCTTTTTCTTGCCAAGCAAATATATATCTTTTAAATTTTCTTTATTATTAAATGGTTTAATTATAGGTATATTTTTAAGAGGTAATATAGATTTATCAAAAACTATGGTACTTCCACTAACTGTCAAGGAATGATTTCCTGCACCAATTACCGTAGCTCTTATTTTTTCCTTTGGAAATATTATTCTATTTCTATATGGTTCAAATTCTTCAAAAATGCATTTTCCTAAAAGCACTCCTATATCATTATGCTTAAATAAATCTACATTTTTTTCTCCCATGTATTCTCCTACTCCCCCTGAAAAGCTTATATAATCAGCCTTAAATGGAGTAAATCCTTCACTTATAAATAGTTTTTCTGTATCTTTAGATAATTCTTTTAATGAACATACTTCTAATAAACTCTCAGACAACCTCTTACATAAAATCTCTAAAACATTTAAATTCACTTTTTTTCTAAAGTCTATACCCAAATCTTTTAAAAGGAATTCAATTCTTTTTGAAAGATAAATTACCCTTCCCTCATAATCAAACTTTATAAGCCTTCCCCCAATATCTAAGGCAAAAGTTTGCTCACATTCACCACAGTTGAAAATCGATATATTTGTTGTACCTCCACCTATGTCTAGATTTACTATTCTTCTATTTAATTTCTTTGACATCTCATAAGCTCCTGAGCCATATCCTGCAAGTAAAGATTCAAGTTTTGGACCAGCTGTTGCAACAACAAAATCACCTAAATACTCTGAAAGATTATCAGTTACCTCTTTGGCATTTTCTTTTCTTGCTGTTTCTCCAGTTATAATCACTGCACCAGTTGAAATATGACTTTTTTCAATCTTACTTTTAAGAAGAGCTTCTATAACAAATTCTTTAACCTTTTGGAAATCTATAGTGAATTCATCTATGAAAGGAGTAAAAACAATGGGACTTTTATAAATTATCTCCTTATCTTCAATTGTTGTTTCCTTTATTAATGAAGAACTTAATGTGTTTTTAACTTTTAGTTTGCTTATTATTATTTCAGTTGTTGATGTACCAATATCAACTCCTATACTATAAATTTCATTTTTTGAAATAGTATTTCACCTCTTTTCTTCTGTAATAAAAAAGACAATGAGCCAAGTAATATCTTGACATCATTGTCTTTAAATTCGAATTTAATTAAAAAAGGCGTTTAAAGAATACATAATTCTTTAAACGCCTTTGTTTCAATCAATATGTTTATTTTAATGGCTTTTACCTATAATAGCAATATATTAAATCCCTCAAATTCCCTTAAAAGCAACTGTAAAACTAATATATTTTCGTTATGCTGCTTTTTTCTTCATTATCCTTAACTTGTTATTTTTAAAATTAAGTTATAACTTAATTATTTTGAAAAATTTTCCACAAGTATTTATATATAAAATATAAAAGAACTCTTAGAGTTCCTATAAAAATATCATCATTAATATGTAACTTTGTCTTAAAATAACCCAAATAGGTAATTTAATGACTATAAAATGCATTTTACGAAATATTATTTACCTAAAGTTAATTATTGGTTAAAATTTTTATATATTTATCGAACATAAAATTTCATAAATATATAAAATTTTACTAAATATCTAAAAATATAAGGGGGATAAAACAATGATTAAAAGAAAGAAATTATTAATCTTCGCACTTGCTTTTTCTGCTATAACTTTATCTAAGGGGGGTACTGCATCAGCATCTACAGCTTTCACAGGAATGCGTGATATACCAGCACAAGGTATTGTAGACGATATGAAAATTGGATGGAATTTAGGGAATACACTTGATGCCACTGGTACTCCTACATCTGGTCCACTTTCAACTGAAATGAGTTGGGGAAATCCTAAAACTACTCATGCAATGATCGATAGAATAAAAGCAGCAGGATTTAATACCATAAGAATTCCAACTACTTGGTATAATCATATGGGCTCTGCCCCTAACTATATTATAGATCCAGCATGGTTTGATAGAGTAGAGGAAGTAATGAATTATGCTTTTGACAATGATATGTATGTTATTTTAAATATACATCATGAAGATTCATGGCTAATACCAACTTATTCAAAAGAGAAAGAAGTAAAGGCTCAACTTACCAAAGCATGGACTCAAATTGCAAATAGATTCAATAAATATGGTGATTATTTAATTTTTGAAACAATGAATGAACCAAGACCAGTTGGAGCTGCTAATGAATGGTCAGGAGGTTCCCATGAGAATCGTGATGTAATCAATAATTATAACTTAGCTGCTGTAAATACAATAAGAAGTACTGGTAACAATAACGCATCTAGATGTATTATGGTGCCAACACTTGCTGCATCTTCAATCTCAGCTGCAGTAGATGATTTAGTTATTCCAAATAACGATAAAAAAGTTATAGTATCACTACATACGTATTCACCTTATCTTTTCGCTATGCCACTAGATGGAACCGCTAATTGGGGAAGTGATGCTGATAAGAGTGAAATGGATTCGAGTTTTGATGCAATAGCTAATAAATTTGTAAAGAATGGACATCCTGTAGTTATAGGTGAATTCGGTACAATCAATAAAAATAATAAATCATCAAGAACAGCTCATGCAGAGTATTTTGCTAAAGCAGCAAGATCAAGACATATTACACCTGTTTGGTGGGATAATGGAACATCTACTGCTGGAAAAGAAGACACATTTGGTATATTAAATAGAAACACATTAAATTTTGACTGCCCAGAGATAGTTTCTGCACTTATGAGAGGTGCTAATGTAAACGGTAAAAGTAGCTCAGTTCTTTATGATTTTGAAGGAAGCACAGGTGGATGGAATGCAGTTAATACCTTAAATGCTCCAACTGTATCATGGGAATGGAAACATAGTGGTAACAATTCTCTAAGAGCTGATATTAATCTTTCAAGTAGAGCTCAATATTATTTAACTTTATCAGGAAAGCAAGATTTAAGTGGGAAATCAAAATTAAAAGCTATAGTCCGTCACGCAGAATGGGGAAATCAAGGAACTGGTATGGGTGCTAAACTATACGTTAAAACAGGTGATTCTTATAAGTGGTTTGATGGAGAATATACTAAAATAAATTCAAGTTCAAAAGGAACTGAACTTACTTTTGATTTATCTAAGGTTTCAGACCTTAATGATGTTAAAGAAATTGGAGTACAATATATCGCTGGAGATAATGCATCATGGTCTAGTTCAATATATTTAGATTATGTAACAGCTGAATAGCAATTTATAACTTTAATAATATGATAAAAGACAATGATTCAAGTACCTACTTGCTATCATTGTCTTTTTTGATTAAATTAATCATTATTCATTTGGTGCTTTATAAAATTTTATATTAGAATCATCATATAAGAAATATGATTTACCATCCTTAAATCCAAGTACATCATATCTTCCCCAAACATCTTCTCTTAAATAACTTTTATTATGAGCCTCCATAGGATTAGTATAACCGCCATTCTCTCTGTTTAATCCAATCACTTGCCATGGTAACAGGAATGTACCTGACATACTTAAGTAAGGAACTATATCCGCTGTATCTCCAAGTCTTCGTATTGTTCCTTCACGTCCAAAAGGATTTACGAGAGGCGAACCTAGGGTCACTACATTAAGAATATTGTAATTATCTTTTATAGTTGATTTGCCAGATACTTGTTCTGCTATCATTCCCCCAAGACTATGTCCACAAATTATTAAGTTCGAATTTTTAGGAATATCATTCATTATAGCATTCACTACGGCATGTATGTATGGACTATCTAACTCAAACCCTGACCTTAAATCTGCCCAAATATCCGTTGCTTGATTTGGCGCAAATTCTGTTCCTGACAATGTTATAAGATAAGCTGGTATACTGCTTGTCCCATCTTTCATCAGATTTACAGGCACAATTTGAATAGGTCCTAATGTTCCATTATTATGCCCTTTGCCTATAAGCACCTTTAATTCAGGGATATCCTTCATTGTAACTTGTTTTGCATAAGCATTATGAGGAACTAATAATATGATGAAAGATATAAATACAAAACCTATAGTAAGCATTTTCTTTACCTTCATAAATAACCTCCTTTCTCATTGACTATTTTTCAAAAATAATTCCAATGTATTTAAATTTTCGTCGTGCTATTTTCCTAAATATTACACGACTGTAAATTTATTATACATCATTTCCTGATTTTTTACAATATTTCCTATTACGTATAATTTCTTGCATAGTTACAACTTACTAATTAAATAAATTTATTTACAAAAAAAATAATATTGACATTTGTCATTTATGGTATATAATAATACATAAATTATTAAAGCTTTGAAGAGAATTAGTAAAATTAATAGAGTTTTTCAGAGAGGTTCCGGCTGGTGAAAGGAACAAAACAAGTTAATTTGAATACATCCCTGAGCTGCACTCCGAAAGATTACAACCAGTAGGCTGATGCCGGATTTGCATCCGTTATAAATGCATGGGTATAAACAATTTACTTAAATTGTCGTACTTTATGAGGTTGTTATTGTGAAATAACAATGAAATTAGGTGGTAACACGTGAGTTATACTCTCGTCCTTTTATAGGATGAGAGTTTTTTTATTTTGAAAACAAAATGGCGCTATTTTTAATATATTAAATAATTTTAAGGAGGAATCATTAATGAAAGATATAGATGAACAATTAAAAATAATAATGAAGGGTGTAGATGAAATAATAGGATTTGATGACTTAAAGAAAAGACTAGGCAAAAAGAAAGAATTAATTGTAAAGCTTGGTCTTGACCCAAGTGCCCCTGATATTCATTTAGGACACACTGTTGTCCTAAGAAAATTAAAGCAAATTCAAGATTTAGGTCATAAGGTTATCTTAATTATTGGTGATTTTACTGGTAAAATAGGTGATCCAACTGGCAAATCTAAAGCTAGAAAAGCCTTAACCACAGAACAAGTTCTTGAAAATGCTAAAACTTACAAATCTCAAATTTTTAAAATTCTAGATAAAACAAAGACAGAAGTTAGATTCAACAGTGAATGGTTATCTAAAATGAACTTTGAGGATGTAGTTAATTTAGGCTCAAAAATAACTGTAGCAAGGATGCTTGAAAGAGATGACTTTAAAAAGAGATATGAAAATCAAATTCCTATATCAGTCCATGAATTCTTCTACCCGTTAATGCAAGGTTATGACTCTGTTGAAATAAATGCAGATATTGAAATTGGAGGAACTGATCAAAGGTTTAACGTTCTTATGGGAAGAATGCTTCAAAAAGAATTTTTTAAAGAACCTCAAGCTACATTATTTATGCCACTACTTGAAGGCCTTGATGGTAAAAATAAAATGAGTAAAAGTTTAGATAATTATATTGGAATTGATGAATCCCCTGCTATCATGTTTCAAAAAGCTATGACGATACCAGATTCACTTATTATAAAATACTTTGAATTAGTAACTGATATTCATCCAGATGAAATAAAAAAAATAAAAATATCCCTTGAAGATAATACAATCAATCCAAGGGATGTAAAAATAAAACTCTCTAAAGAAATAGTAAAACTATACCATGGAAAAGAAGCTTCTGAGATGGCTAAAGAAAGATTTCAAAAAGTTTTTCAAAAAGGGGAAATTCCTAATGATATAGAAGTATTTGAAACTACATTTAAAAACTTTAATTTAGCTGATATAGTTGTACAAAATAATCTTGTTAAGAGTAAAAGTGAATTTAAAAGATTGATATCTCAAGGTGGTGTTAAGATTAATGGCAAAAAGTTAGTAAATATTGAAGAACTAAATTTAACTTCTGAATTAGTCTTACAAATAGGCAAGAAAATATTTTTTAAAATATTGATTAATATGTTATAATTACAAGAATTAACTAATAGGAGGGTAATTATGAAATATCAAGTTATACTATTTGACGCAGATGAAACTTTATTTGATTTTAGAAGATCTGAAAAAGAAGCTTTTAAAAATACTATGCTTGAATTTGGTTTAGAATATAATGAAAGTCACCATTTAAAAATATATCACGAAATAAATACAGCTATATGGAAAGAGTTCGAAGATGGTCGTATTACTCAAGATAAATTGAAAGTTGAAAGATTTAAAAGACTATCTGATAAATTGAATATAAAATTTGATGAAGTAAAGTTTGCAGAAATCTATATGAAACACTTATCAAATGCATCCTTTTTATTCGCTGAAAGTATGAAACTTATTGAAGGTCTCTACAAAAAATATAAACTTGCAATAGTTACAAATGGGCTTAAATCTGTGCAAGATAATAGAATAAAGAAATCTCCTATATCAAAATACTTTCAGTGTATAACAGTCTCTGAAGAAGTTAAGGTATCAAAACCTGATTCTAAAATATTTGAAATTACTCTAGATAATCTAAATTATACTGATAAAAACAAAGTTCTAATGGTAGGAGATAGCTTGAATTCTGATATTCAAGGTGGCATAAACTTTAACATAGACACTTGCTGGTATAATCCTAATAAAAATATAAATAGAACAAGGTTTAAACCTACTTATGAAATCTCTAATTTGATGAAACTTAATAATATACTTAAATAAAATTAGGATGTAGTTATTTCTGTAATGAAACAACTACATCCTTTCTTAATAACATCTATTTAGCTTTTTTTTATATCCTAAACTTATTTATATCTTCACTTAAATTTTCTGCTAAATCCTTAAGATTTTTTGCATTTCCATTAAAATCTTCCATAGTTGCAGATACTTCTTCTGTAGCTGCAGATACCTCTTCTGTGCTTGCTGCAGTTTCTTCAGATATTGCTGAAAGATTTTGCATCTTTTCCATTATAACATCTTTTTCCTTATCAATGCCGATAATAGAATTTTGAACAGTATTAATCATATTTGTTAAATTATCAATTGCCTTAGCTATACTATCAAATGTCGCTTTTGTTTTGTTAACAGCTTCTCCTTGTTCTTGAATTGTTGATTTAGCCTCATTAACTGCTTTAACTGCTACTTGGGATTTATCATCAACTTCTTCTATTAGCTTTTCTATATCTTTTGTAGCTAAGGTTGACTCTTCTGCTAACTTTCTTATTTCATCTGCTACTATAGAGAATCCTCTTCCTGCTTCACCTGCTCTAGCTGCTTCGATAGCTGCATTTAAAGCTAGTAAATTGGTCTGTTCTGCAATTGCATTTATACTATTTATTATTGTTCTAATATTACTTGATGCACCACTCATATCTTTTACAGCTATTTCTATCTTATCTGATGCATTATTAGTGTCTACAGATTTACTCGAAAGTATGTCCATTGCAAATAGTCCGTCTTTAGTCATTTTATCTGTATTTTCAGAAACATTATGCATACTCTTTGCTTGTTCATTTATCTCTTGAAGTTTATATACAAGTTCTTGTAACTCTTCAACTGAAGCTTCAACATCTCTAGCCTGCTCAGTACTTCCAACAGAAACTTGATCAATAGTTTTTGCTATATCTTCCACTGCACTTGTAGTTTGATCACTCATAGTAGAAATAGATACTGCGGTATCAGCTATTGTTTCTGATGATTTTTTTACACTACTTATTAAATCACATATTCCGTCAGTCATACTGTTAAAGCTGTTTGCTAAATCTCCAAATTCATCCTTAGACTTAATATGAAGTCTCTCTGTAAGATCACCCGCAGAAGCTTTACCAAATATTTCCTTTAATTTCTTTATACTATCGTTTATTCCCTTACTAAATACAGATGCAACTATTAAATTTATTGGTAACGCTACAATAAAGAATATGATAAGTAATTTAACGATCTTATTAGTATCTACTTTCAGCTCATTTTCAGGCATAGAAGCCAGTATCTTCCACCCAGTTGTGTTATTAGTGGAATAACTTGCATATTTACTTTCACCATTGTATATATACTCAGTAAAACCTTTAGAATTTTCCTTAACTTCATTCCAATAAGTTTGTTTTGCTGCTGCACCTTCTCCTATAATAGATTTATCTGGATGAGATATTATTACTCCATTAACATCAGAAATATATATATATCCTTCATTACCAACTTTAAACTCAGATATTTTTTCTGCTAACTTATCTAAATTAACACTTATTGAAATAACACCTATTATCTCATTATTATAAGTTACACTCTTTGCTATCCCAACAACTAACTTTCCATTTGATTTATAAGGCTCAGTAATATAAATCTTTTCCTTATTCTCCACTGCTCCTTTATACCAAGGTCTTGAAGTTGGATCATAGCCTGCTTCTGTTTGTTCTTCTGGATATTTTATAGTCTTCTTATCTGTTGTAGAAAATTGTATTAATTCAATATCACCATTAGTATCTTTAATACCTTTTATCAAACTTTTAGCATTGAACTCTAAATCTGGATGTATAATTATTTCTTTAAAATCAATATTATTCGAAAGCATCTCAGTACTTGCAATTAAACCATTAAAATAATTGTCCACTGCTACATTTACTAAGTCAACTTCTTGATTTGTAGTAGCCTTAAGCTTACTATAAAGTATGTTACCAGTCATTTTATAAGTTATCGCACCAAATGATATTAAAGGAACTTGACAAATTACAATTAATATAATCATCAATTTTACTTTAAGACTATTAAAATTTAATTTACTTTTTCCAATTTTCGCTTTATTCATATATAAGCCTCCTAAAAAATCTCATATGTATATTTCGTCTTTTTTCTCGGTATCTTTATATTCTTTTTAATAATTTTCAAATAACTTATTATCATATTTAATTTATCTTTTTATTGCTTGTATATTTTTGTATAAAAGAAAGTCATGCTTATCTAGCACGACTTTCTTTTATTATTCTGCACTTTTAAGGGATTCTATCATATCTATCTTATCAAATCTATTATACATAACTAAATTTACTACTACAGAGAAGAAAATTGTGAGAATTATTGAATACAAGAAATACTGCACTCCGATATGTCTCATAAACATCATAATATTTGTCTCCGCAGTTGTAACTACAAAATTATCTAAGAATATACCTATAAATATTCCAACTAAACTTCCTATAACTGTAAGAATAATATTTTCTCTATAAATATATGATGCTAATTCATTATTATAAAATCCTAGAAGCTTTATTGTAGCAAGCTCTCTTCTTCTCTCATTAATATTTATATTTGTAAGATTATATATTACAATAAAAGCTAAAACTCCTGCTGAAACTATAAGAATTAGTACTACTGAATTTACACTATCCATGCTCCTCCCAAATTCACCATGTACATTACTTTTAAAGCTTACAGAATTTATTTTATCTATACCTTTTAAAATCTTCGACGTATTATCTTCACTGGATTCTGATGTATCATTTAAAAGACCATAAAAGTTATTAACTACTGGAGTTTCACCTATTACATTTCTATAATAATCAGGACTCATATAAACATAATGTTGAATATAATGTTCTGTTATATCCGAAATTTTAACATTATAAACTTTATTGTCTATTTCTAAATCAAAAGTATCTCCTACTTTTTTATCAATAAGTTTAGCAAACTTTTCAGTTACTACTACTCCATCATCACCTAGATTTAGTCCTTTATTCTTACTAGACAACTCAATATAATCATTAAGTGCCCCCTTATCCTCTGGTACAACTAAATAGACATCTTCACTAGATGAATCAACATTTTGTGCTGAAGTGTTCTTTGAATAATAGAATAATACTGAATCTATATTAGAATCCTCCATTATTTTATTTTTCAAATTTTCTTTTTCCTCTAGGCTAATAGTATCTTTCAATGATGCTGTCATTTGATATTTATAGATTTCATCAAATTGTCTTTCTGTAGCTCCTATTATCCCTCCTTTTAGCCCAAAACCTGTTACCATTAATCCAGTGCAAGCCCCTATACCTATAACTGTCATGAAAAATCTTTGTTTATATCTTAATATATTTCTTGCCGTAACTTTTCTTGTAAACTTTAATCTTTTCCATATAAAAGGTATACTTTCAAGTAATATCTTCTTTCCTGCTTTAGGTGGTTTGGGCCTAAGAAGCGATGCTGGAACCTCTCTAAGTTCTCCAATTGTAGCACCAACTGCCGCTATTGTTGTAAATAAAATAGCTATTAAAGATGCTTGTAACGCTAAATTTACATTAAAGAAAGTTATAGAATTAGGCATAGTATATATTGAACTATATGCATTCATTATTAGTGGCGGGAATAACTTAAATCCAAAAGAAATACCTAGTAAGCTTCCAAGTAAACTTGCTGTAAGAGAATATATCAAATAATGACATACTATTGTAAGTCTAGAATATCCTAACGCCTTAAATGTACCTATTTCTATTCTATTCTCTTGAACCATTCTAGTCATTGTTGTAAGACTTACTAAAGCTGCAACCAAGAAAAATATCAGTGGGAAAGCTTTTCCTATATTATCTATCCTATCACTATCTTGTCTATAAGTTTCATAACCTACATTAGCTGTTCTTCCAAGCACATAACATTCTGTTTTTTTTATATTATTAAGCTTTTCTCTATTTTTAATAATTTCAGCTTCTCCATCAGCTATTTGCTTGTTAGCTTTCTCTTCTTCTCCCCTTAATTTCACAGTATTATTTTCTAATTCCTTCTTACCTTTTTCAAGAGAAGTTTTTCCTTCTGATAATTTTTTCAGTCCCTCTTCTCTTCCTTTATTATAATCTACTTCTCCTTGAGATAATTTTACTTTGCCATTCTCAATCTCTGAACTTTTTCTAAGTAATTCTGCTATTTTAGGGTTTTCATTCACTACTGACAACATTCCATTGCTCTTAAGTGCATTATATATGCTATGAAAATCCTTGCCTTTGATATTATTCTCATAAAAGGAGTTTATAGAATTAAATTTAGCAATATATATTTGATTGTTTGGTTCTGAATCTAAAAGATTTTTAGCTTCACTAACTTGTTTTCCTATTACACCTTCAAGCCCTTTTGCTGCTTGTTCTTTACCTGATTCTAATTGATTTTCTCCAGCTAACAAAGCTGCTTTATTATCTTCTAATTGCTTTTTCCCAACAGCCATTTTTTTATTAAATAAGGCTTCATTACTTTTTAATTCTTCTTCACCTTTTATAATCTTTTCATTTGCATCATCTAAAGCCTTATGAGCTTCAGCAAATTTACTTTCCGCTTCCTTTTTGCTGTTGTTTAATTTATCTTCTGCTTCTTGAATTTTTTTACTAGCTGAATCAAGGATATCATTATATCGAATCTCTCCTCTTTCTTCTCCAAAGTTCTTTATATTTTCTTCAATATTTTTTATAGAATTCTTATATTCTTTATTATTAGAAAGGCTTTCCCTAGATTCTTCAACATTTGTCTTTATATACATTTCTGTAAACACTTCACTTTTAAATACTTCTGGAAGTATATATACAAAACCTCTAACGGTACCATTTCCAACAGAACTTAGTTGCCTTTGTGCAGAAATATATAATGGTGATTCAGCAGCTCCAACTATTGTAAACTTGCTATTTGTAAGGTTATCTCCTATGTATTTCTCACTACCTGATTGAAGTTCTAAAGAGTCTCCAATCTCTAATTTATATTCCTTTAAAAACCTGGATTCTACTATAGCTTCATCTGATTTTTCTGGTAATCTACCGCTAACTAACCTTATCTTATTTATTCCATCTTCCTTTGGTACTGAATTAATATTTAGAACTAAGGATTTTTGATCTCTTTCAGTAACTGCATCTAAAGAATATGCACCTTCAGCATCAGCCACTCCATCTAAATCACTTGCTGCTTTCACATCATCTTCAGTTAATCCTAATGTGGAAATCATTTTATAGTCCATAAGTCTATAATCGTCAAAGTAACTATCTCCTGACTTCTTCATATCTGGACTTGTTGCTCTAACACCTGCATAAAATGACACACCAATAGCTATAATTATCACAATAGATAAAAACCTTGAAAGTGTCTTTTTTATATCTCTAAATAAATTTTTAAAAAATGTATTTTTCATCTTATTACCACTCTATACTTTCTATAGATACTGGATTGGTATTAGATTTAATACTTTCAATCTTTCCACTTTTTACTGTTATTATTTTATCTCCAATAGGTGCTATAGCTGAATTATGAGTTATTATAACAACTGTCATATTGTAATTCTTTACTGTATCACAAAGAAGCTTCAATATGGATTTACCTGTGTTATAATCAAGGGCTCCTGTAGGTTCATCACAAAGAAGCAACTTAGGATTTTTAGCAAGTGCTCTAGCTATAGATACTCTTTGTTGCTCTCCCCCAGATAATTGTGACGGAAAATTGTACAATCTATGTTCAAGTCCTACATTCTTTAGTACCTCAACTGGTTCTAGTGGATTCTTACATATTTCTACTGCTAACTCCACATTTTCCACTGCATTCAAATTTTGAACTAAATTATAAAATTGAAATACAAAACCTATCTCTTCTCTTCTATATTTAGTAAGCATTTTATTATTATATTTACTAATATCATTACCATCTACCAAAATACTTCCTTCTGTTACATGATCCATACCACCTAAAAGATTAAGTATAGTAGATTTTCCTGCTCCACTTGCTCCGAGAACTATAACTAATTCTCCTTTATCTATGGAGAAAGAGACATCATCAACTGCCGTTATGGCCACTTCCCCCATAGTGTAGCTTTTTTTAACGTTTTTCAATTCTATAAAACTACCCATAGTTTTCCTCCCACGATTTTGCTGTGAACCATAGTTCTCTTTTGATTTTTAAAATTACTGTTGCCTATTTAAGCAACAGATTCTAATTTTTAAATATTTACTTTATCTTCTATGTCTTTGAAAAAAATATCTATTACAGATATTATTAATTTTCTAACAACTTCACCATCCTCTCTCTCCTTAACAATAATAGAAATACTTTCTACAAGACTGTTAGAAAGTAAGTATATAATAAAATTATCACTTAAAGTCTTCCCTCGTTTTGATAATTCATATATCGTCACTTCCGTCACTGTTCTAGTTACAAAATCCACAAAATATGATTTGCAATTCTCATACTTAGAGCCTTGACTTTTATTAAGTAGTACAGCAATTTCAATACTACTTTCTCTAAAAATTTCCATTACTTTTTCTGTAATCTTATAAAATATATCGCAAGCTTTTTCATTTAGCTCAACTTTACCCAATTCATTAATATAGTTCATAAGCCTATTATATACAGATCCAATAATATTTTCATATAGGGCTTCTTTGCTATCAAAATATTTATAAAGATTTCCAACAGATGTATTTGAATTTGCAGCTATACGCCTTATAGAGGCTCCTTTATATCCTACGTTTTTAAACTCTTTTAGAGCTTCTTTCTTTATTTTATCTCTTACTTCTTCTTTTAAATATTGCATTAGAAAACCCCCGTTCTCTTTTAAAATTTTACGCTTACTTTTACTCTTTTGTCAACGAAAAACTTAACAATTAAATAAAAAAATAGTAGCATCATTTCTAATTGATAGCTACTATTTTCTTTATAAATTTTAAACTAATCTATTGCACGCCATTCTTGTTCAGTATCACTTACTTGAACTCTCACATATTTTTTTGCCATTACCTTACCTTTAAAAATATTTGTTACAACAAATGTAGGCATTATTTTCTGCTCACTCCCTGCAGTTACTACTAAGGCACTTGGATACATATACATTGTATTATAATTACTAAAATAAACATATTGTGTTTTTATAAATGCAGGATTATATTGTGAAAACTCATCCTTTGAAACTTGTAAACTAAATTTACCTGTTGAATCAGTAGCTACTTTTTTTTGAATAGTTGTTCTTGGCATTTCTAAACTTATGGACACTATTTGATTAGCTATAGGTGTATTATCTGTATTAGTTACAGTTCCTTCAACGCTAAAACCATTTTCTATTATCTTTCCTGGACTAGGTTGCTTATATAAAACAAATTCATCATAAAGCTTATCTGCAGGCAAATTCCTTATTTGAGCACAAGCATCATCTTCTCTAAACCAAATACCATAATTATTAAAATCAAAATCATTGTCACTAACTGATGTAATTTTTACATTTTTTATATTCATTGGAACATTAGCCATAACTTGACGAATATCCCAATCTGACCAATTACCCTTGCTATCTTGAACTCTAGACAATATAAAATAAGTTCCAACTTCATTTACTTTAAATGTATAACTTTTAGAATCCGATATAACACTATCAGTAATTATGTTTCCATCCTTTTTAACTACAATTTCTCCTTTAGTTATAGAATCTCCACTATCTGCATCAGTTGAGTTAGCCCAACTAATATTATATTCTGTTCCAATTTTAATTAAATTTGAAAATGAAGTGTTTAATTTGCATACTGGTCTTGCACTACCATCTGCTGGCTCTATAGATAATGTAGCATTATAAACATTTGATAACGCTCCTTTAGAATCTTGAACTTGAAATAACATTGTATACTGAGCTGCTGTTTTGAATTGTGTCACAAATCCAATAATATTTTTATTAGAATCAACTAGTGTTTGAACAATTGAATCTTGTGGAATTCCAGCAACAGTTATATTAGTAATACTATCTCCATCTGGATCATAAGTATAGTTTGTCCCATTATATGACATAAGCCATGCAATTTGAGTATTAGTTGTAATTTTACCGTTAATCTCCGAATCCGGATTTAATACAGCATACGCTAAATTAGCTACTGGAGGCCTATTAGCGCTTGCTTCTTCACTATTCAAAGTACTCATTAACATTTTAGAATTACTAGTTTTTTCAATAGAATTAACACTCTTATCTGGTGTAATAGTAGTTTTAATTTCATTAGAATTATTTAATTCCAAATCATTAACATTAATCTTCTCAAGTTGATCAAGATTAACGTTACTACCTTCCACATTTATTGTTTTACTAGGTAATTTAGTAGCTGCTGATGTTTTATTACTTGGAACTATTATTGATAAAAACAAAAATAATACAGCTACTACAGTTGACATTTTTTTCATATCTTTCCCCTCCTATATTATAATTTCTATTATATTATCGAGAAGTTCTTTCAATATATTATACTTTTTGTATATTTTTTCTGATTTTTCTATATTTTTTTAAAAATGAAATAACTTTCATAGTATCTTAATCATTATTTTAGACAAACTAATATCATAAAGAACTTAGCAGATGAAGCAGAAATATATTTTCAAAAATATATTTTCATGAAACTTTAACATAGGTGAAATACCTACGTTTTAGCAAATGTACAATTCTATAAAGTTAGGAAAATTCCCATTATAGTCGATTAGCAATTTATTATAATGAGATTCCAACTTATTTTATAGGGTTAAGCTAAGATTGATTTAGGTGATGTAATTATCATATATAGCCGTGAGGTTATATATGGTGGTGTAATTATCTACTTTGGTCGAACAAAGTATCTTTATGGGTAGTGAACTGTTTAATTATAGTCGAAAGATTATAATTAGATATTAAATTATCTATATGGGTGTGAGTTACGCTGTTAAGTTCTTTATTTAGGAACATGGGTAAATTTTTCTTAAACTTACCTATGTTCCATTATTTTTATTTAAAAATTAACTAAATAAAATTTTGATTATCTTTATATTATGCTACAGAAAAACTCCATGACTTTTGAAAACAAATTACCAATAGCAGGATGTACTTCCTTTACCGCATACATTACTTCATTAATCTTAGCAGGTGATTTAAATAAATAAGTCCCTGAAGCACTCTGATTATAAACGCCAACTATTCCCTTAGTAACCCCGCCTATAGCTATATCAGCCATAGCATATCCTCCAAATGCAAAATATTTAGCAGCTGCAAATCCTCCAATACTGGCAAATCCTGATAATGCTAATCCTCCAACCGATAATATACCAGAAATAGAACAACCACCTATCCCTATAAGCAATCCAAGAGATAATGCTCCAAAGCTCAAAGCCCCGACAGAAACAACTCCCATAGATATAACTCCTATAGATATTGGACCAAATGCTATTATTCCCTTTGCCACACCAAAGCTACTTCTGTTCTTTATTATATGAACTAATGGAATTCCAAATATTTTTCTCTTAGATTTATACTCATATTCATATTTACCAGAAGAATTATATATAAATTCTTCACTTTCAATACCAAGGTTCTCTCTAAATTCCTTTGCTACTTCTACTGGATCTCCCATAAGCTTATATGGATCATCTTCACCAGTTTCTTGTTGCTTTTCAATCAAGGATGTATAAATATCTTCATTAATTCTTCCTGATTCTTCCCCATCTATACCAATGTACTTTAATACTTTTTTCGTATATTCCTGAAATTCTTTATTCATAATATATCCTCCCATTTTTATATTTTATTAAAAATCGAATTTGTAGTATTATTAAAATTTCTCCAAGTTTCCAATTGTTCATTTAACGCTTCCTTACCTTTTTCAGTTATACGATAATACTTTCTTGGAACCTTTTTGTCATCTTCACTAACAACTCTGTAATTTTCAATCCAACCACTATCCTCCAACCTATACAATATTGGATATAATGTTCCCTCTTTCAGCTTATAATATCCTCTGCTAATTTGGTCTAGCTCTTGTATTATCTCATATCCATACCTATCTTTATTACTGATAAATTTAAGTACAATTATCGAAAGAACTCCTTTTTTAAGTTGATTATCAAGTTCAGGCATTCTCTTACCTCCATACTTAGTATTACTAAGTACATTATAATACTACGCACAATATGCTTCAATATGTAAGCACATCAATATAATGGCACTTAATTTAAACACGCACAATCTAAATTAATAATGGCATTTTATCCAATAACATCTCCCGCACCTCTCCCCTTCAGTTATGATATTATGAATATACTAAATATTTATTAAGGAGAAGGTAGTATGACCTTAAAAGAAAAAATAAAAGAACTCCCATCTTCCCCGGGAGTTTATTTAATGAAAGACTCTCTTGATAATGTAATTTATGTAGGGAAATCAAAAAATCTTAAAAATAGAGTTGCTTCATATTTTTATAATTCAAAATCCCACTCATCCAAGATTCAAAAATTAGTTAAAAATCTAAAAGATTTTAACTATATAGTTACTGATACAGAATTTGAAGCTTTCATACTGGAATGCAAATTAATTAATAAACTAAAGCCAACATACAATAAACTAATGAAAAATACTAAATCCTATTCTTATATACAGATAAAAATAAAAGAAGAATATGCTGATATTAACATTTCTAATTGTTACAACCTTAATGATGGACATCTTTATTTTGGTCCATATACTAATAAGAACACTTTAGAAAAGAGTCTTAAATCCATTAAAGAGTTTTATAATATTATGTGTAGTATCAATTTAAGAAAGCAAAAATCTTGTTTAAATTACTCTCTAGGTTTATGCATTGGTATGTGTTTAGATAACAATAAGAGAAAAGACTATAACTTAATAGTAAATAAAATAATTAACTTACTAAAGGGAGTGGATATTAGTATACTTAATGAAATAACTGATAAGATGAATGCTTCATCTGAAATGTTAGATTTTGAAAATGCTCTTAAATATAGAAATTATTTAGAATCAATAAAATATCTAATTTATAAAGCTAAGGTTCTAGATTATGCAAAGGAAAACAAAAATATAATTCTAATTCACCCTTTAAATAATAATACTTTTAAATTCTTTATTATTAAGGGCAATAAAGTACTTTTTAGCAAAAAATATTTATTAAAAATTCATAATGAAGAAAGTGTAATATCCCTTTTAATTGAAAATATTTTATTCCATTATAAAAATAGCACCATAGAAAATATGATGCCTATTGAGAAAGATTTAATAGATGAGTCTGAAATAATTTATAACTATATTAAAAACAACTCTAATGACTGCAAACATTTTGTGCTTCCAGAAAAATGGTTAAACACTACTGATACTGCAATAGTCTATAATTCACTTAAAAATCTGCTTTTGTCAAAATTAAATTATAAATCTAGCTAGTCTTTTTTATGAAGCACTAAAAATAACCTTTTAGTGCTTCATTATGTGTGCCCAGCATGGGCACGTACTAGTCGGTGAAAGTCCGATATGGGGGTTGATAGTGCCAACCATTAGCTTAAGACAAG
>NZ_SULK01000060.1:0-1371 GCF_007115085.1 Clostridium sp. HBUAS56017
TATTTTACCTTTTGAATTTCTATGGTATTTGTCTTGAATCACTTTTTCGAGTCCATCTAATGTCATATTTGCATATATACTAGAGATTGCTCCGCCTTGTGGCGAACCCGTTTCTGTTGGAAATAGTTTTTCTTCATATATATATCCTGATTTTGGGAACTGTTTCATAATACTTTTATCCATTGGTATATTGTTTTGCAACCATTCATGGTTAATGTTATCAAAGCAACCTTTAATGTCACCTTCAAGTATCCATGTTGGAGAACATTTTCTAGCTAATACACAGAATATCTGCTCACAGGCGTCTTTTGAACTTCTTCCTCGACGGAATCCAAAGGAAATAGAATCGCCTTTTGTTTCTGAGATTGGCTCAAGTGCTAACGCATATAAGGTTTGCATTGCTCTATCATACATCGTTGGTATCCCTAATGGACGTTTCTGCTTTTTACCTTTCTTTTCGATATATACTCGTCTTAAAGGCTTTGCTTTATAGTTTTTATCGGTGAGCGAAAGCACTGCTTTCATCTTCGAAGCAGAGGTAGACCATAATTTCTTATCTACTCCTGGTGTGTTTTTCCCTTTATTTGTTTTTACTTTTTTTACAGCATAGGCTTTAGCTGAAAAAGAGTGGGTTAATAGGTATTGTAATCTTTTGACTTTATTTTTGTCTCCTTTTACTGTTGCCTTAGCGATTCGGGTTTGTAGTCTATTAACATCATATTCAACTTGTTTCCAGTCAATCGTTTCCCATTGAAAGGCAAGTGATTTTGTGTCTTTTAGTCTCTCGGTTTTATCCGTCGTTGAATTACTAAAATTCATAAATATATAATCCTTTCCTGCTAAGAAATACCATAGGATAAGTCTGCACCCTTTCAGGTTAGAGCAAAGTTTGAACTCCTATCTGTTTTCATTACAAAATCAGCCTTCGCTTTTTATCCTTTTCTTCTGCCCTCTATGTCGTTTCGCCCTTTACAGTTAGATACCTCTCGGTAGAGGAACATATAGGGTTTACCAAGTTCCACGTAATACATAATTATAAATGCCTTAGGAGTCATCTTTAAACCGGGAGTTCTTTATCCATTCGCATTGGTTTAACAGTTGGCCTTTGCTCGACTCCTTACCATTTTGGTCAAAGCGTTTCAGCCTATTTCGCTTTCTCCAGCGTAACGATTCCTACAATAATTCACTTTACGTTCTCCATAGTATTCTTACTCTAGCAGTTGCCCCAGTTTAGGCTACTCGGACTTCCACATTGTCTCGTGAGCTTTCTAACCCGAACGTTACCATTCACGCTAGTCACGATAGAGTTACCCCGAATGGATGGGGTAGTCTAACGACAATGTATCACGCAACTTCTTGTCACACTTGAAA
>NZ_SULK01000062.1:0-1223 GCF_007115085.1 Clostridium sp. HBUAS56017
TAATCAAGTTAATTATTCTACTATGCTAGTAACAACACCTGATCCTACTGTTCTTCCACCTTCTCTTATAGCAAATCTTAATCCTTCATCCATTGCTACTTGAGTGATTAATTCAACATTCATATCTATGTGATCTCCTGGCATTACCATTTCCATTCCTTCTGGTAACTTGATTGATCCTGTTACGTCTGTTGTTCTGAAATAGAATTGTGGTCTATATCCATCAAAGAATGGAGTATGTCTTCCACCTTCTTCTTTCTTAAGTACGTATACTTGACCTACAAACTTGCTGTGTGGGTGTACTGATCCTGGCTTAGAGATTACTTGACCTCTTTCGATATCAGTTCTTTGTATTCCTCTTAATAATGCTCCTATGTTATCTCCTGCTTGAGCATCATCTAGTAACTTTCTGAACATTTCTATTCCTGTTACTACTGTCTTCTTCTTTTCTTCACTTAATCCTACGATTTCTACTTCGTCTCCTACGTGAAGGATTCCTCTTTCAACTCTTCCTGTTGCAACTGTTCCTCTACCTGTAATTGTAAATACATCTTCGATTGGCATTAAGAATGGCTTATCTGTTGCTCTTTCTGGAGTTGGGATATAGCTATCTACTGCATCCATTAAGTCCATTATGCACTTAGTTGCTTCTGCATCTGTTGGGTTTTCTAATGCTTTTAATGCTGATCCTGTTACTACTGGAATATCATCTCCTGGGAAGTTGTATTCGCTTAATAATTCTCTTACTTCCATTTCAACTAATTCTAATAATTCTGGATCGTCTACCATATCTGCCTTGTTTAAGAATACTACGATATAGTCAACTCCAACTCTTGATGCTAGTAGTATATGTTCTCTTGTTTGTGGCATTGGACCATCTGCTGCTGAACATACTAGTATAGCTCCATCCATTTGTGCTGCTCCTGTTATCATGTTCTTAACGTAGTCAGCATGTCCTGGACAGTCAACGTGCGCATAGTGTCTGTTATCTGTTTGATATTCAACGTGTGCTGTGTTGATTGTGATTCCTCTTTCTTTTTCTTCTGGCGCTTTATCTATTGCTGCATAATCAAATGCTTCAGCATACCCTTTGTTTGCTAATACTGTTGTAATAGCTGCTGTTAATGTTGTCTTACCGTGGTCTACGTGACCAATTGTTCCAATATTTACGTGTGGTTTACTTCTTTCGAATTTTTCCTTTGCCATTGTAAAATTCCTCCTTC
>NZ_SULK01000063.1:0-1139 GCF_007115085.1 Clostridium sp. HBUAS56017
ATTTGTCCTGCATTTACTGCTACTACAAGATCTGCTATAGTTGTATCTTCTGTTTCTCCTGATCTATGTGATACTACTGCTGTATATCCTGCTCTGTTTGCCATTTCTATAGCATTTAATGTTTCTGTTAGAGTTCCTATTTGATTTAGTTTTATAAGAATTGAATTAGCTACACCTTTTTCAATTCCTGTCTCTAATCTGCTTGTATTTGTAACGAATAAATCATCACCAACTAATTGAACTTTTTTACCTAATCTATCGGTTATTAGCTTCCAGCCTTCCCAGTCTTCTTCTGCCATTCCATCTTCTATAGAAATAATAGGATATTTATCTACCCATTTTTCAAGGAAATCAACCATCTCTGCAGCTGTTAATGTCTTTCCTTCATGTTCTAAAACATATTTTCCGTCCTTATAATATTCAGAAGATGCAGCATCTATAGCTATGAACATATCTTCTCCTGGTTTATAACCTGCTTTAGTAATAGCTTCTATTATAACTTCTATAGCTTCTTCGTTAGATTTTAGATTAGGAGCAAATCCACCCTCATCACCGATTCCAGTTGAATAACCTTTTTCATTTAAAGTCTTCTTCAATGTATGATATACTTCTGCACACATCTTTAAGGCATCTGAAAATGTTCCTGCACCAACTGGCATAACCATAAATTCTTGCAAGTCTACTGAGTTATCAGCATGAGAGCCACCATTTATAATATTCATCATAGGTACAGGCAATACCTTTGCATTTACCCCACCTATATATTGATATAATGGTAATCCTAATGAGTTAGCTGCAGCATCTGCACAAGCTAGTGAAACTCCGAGGATAGCATTAGCCCCTAGTTTTCCTTTATTATCAGTTCCATCTAATTTTATTAGTGTTTCATCAATATAAGTTTGATCAAAAACATTACATCCAATAAGTTCTTCTGCAATAGTATCATTAACATTTTGAACAGCTTTGTTTACGCTTTTTCCTTGGTAATTATTCTTATCTCCATCTCTGAGTTCTACAGCTTCATAAATTCCTGTGGACGCTCCTGATGGCACTGCTGCTCTACCTATAGTTCCATCATCTAAATAAACCTCAACTTCAACTGTTGGAAAACATCTAGAATCTAATATTTGTCTTCCTAC
>NZ_SULK01000064.1:0-433 GCF_007115085.1 Clostridium sp. HBUAS56017
GCAGATGTGGCGGAATTGGCAGACGCACTAGACTTAGGATCTAGCGCCTTAGGCGTGGGGGTTCGACTCCCTTCATCTGCACCATATGCGGAAGTGGCTCAATGGTAGAGCGCCACCTTGCCAAGGTGGATGTTGCGGGTTCGAGTCCCGTCTTCCGCTCCAAATAAGCGGGTATCGTATATCGGTAATACTCCAGCCTTCCAAGCTGGAAAGGTGGGTTCGATTCCCACTACCCGCTCCAATAATTTCATATTTATAAATGAAATAAGCGTCTTTAGCTCAGCTGGATAGAGCAACGCCCTTCTAAGGCGTGGGCCAGGAGTTCGAATCTCTTAAGACGCACCATTTCGGGGTGTGGCGCAGATGGTAGCGCGCATGGTTTGGGACCATGAGGTCGCAGGTTCGAGACCTGTCACCCCGACCAGATAAGCGG
>NZ_SULK01000064.1:582-1114 GCF_007115085.1 Clostridium sp. HBUAS56017
AAGTTGAGAATATCAATGCGGAAGTGGCTCAATGGTAGAGCGCCACCTTGCCAAGGTGGATGTTGCGGGTTCGAGTCCCGTCTTCCGCTCCAGATATTGCAGGTATCGTATATCGGTAATACTCCAGCCTTCCAAGCTGGAAAGGTGGGTTCGATTCCCACTACCTGCTCCAATGAGTTTCATATTTATAAATGAAATAAGCGTCTTTAGCTCAGCTGGATAGAGCAACGCCCTTCTAAGGCGTGGGCCAGGAGTTCGAATCTCTTAAGACGCACCATATATGCGCTATTAGCTCAGTTGGTAGAGCACCTGACTCTTAATCAGGGTGTCCCCGGTTCGAACCCGTGATAGCGCACCATTGTTTTTTGGTGAATGTAGTTCAGTTGGTAGAGCGCCAGATTGTGGTTCTGGTTGTCGTGGGTTCGAGCCCCATCATTCACCCCATACGTAGGGATATCGCCAAGCGGTAAGGCACCACACTTTGACTGTGGTATGCGTAGGTTCAAATCCTGCTATCCCTGCCAAGATGGTT
>NZ_SULK01000065.1:0-1096 GCF_007115085.1 Clostridium sp. HBUAS56017
TAATTCTAGTAATTAATTAGAAAAAAGTTTAGTGTAATATATTATTTGGGTGAATGCATAAAAATAACATGTAATATGGAATTTTTGATAAGATGCCTTTAATAATTTGAAAAAAGTAAAAAAACTAAAAATATTATAAAAAATATTAAAAAAAATATAAAGTATTAGTATAATATGACGAATAATATATTGTAAGGTTAACCAATGTCTCTTAAGAGAAATTAAAAAATAAATTTATGACATGGATGTCGATTTTCAAAATCAAGGAGGAATTTAAAATGATAATTAATCACAATATGAATGCTATGAATGCTCATAGAAATATGGCAGCAAACAACACTAATGCTGGGAAATCAATGGAAAAGTTAAGCTCAGGTTTAAGAATTAACAGAGCTGGAGATGACGCTGCAGGTCTTTCAATTTCTGAAAAGATGAGATCTCAAATAAGAGGATTAAACCAAGCTTCAAGAAACTCTCAAGATGGTGTTTCAATGGTTCAAACTGCAGAAGGTGCTTTAAATGAAACTCATAACATTCTTCAAAGAATGAGAGAATTATCAGTACAAGCAGCTAATGATACTAACGTTACTAAGGATAGAGAATCTATCGCATCTGAAGTTGATGCTTTACAACAAGAAATAACAAGAATAGCTACTCAAACAGAGTTCAATACTAAGACTTTATTTAGTGCTACTTCTACTCCAGTAACATTACAAGTTGGTGCAAATAGTGGACAAACTATATCAGTAACATTCTCAAGCATGACTGCTGCTGCATTAACAGTAAATGCAATGAGCGTAGAAATGACTACTCAAGCATCTGCTACAGCTGCAATTTCTACAATTGATATAGCTATAGAAGCGGTATCAACAGAAAGATCTAAGTTAGGAGCAGTTCAAAACAGATTAGAACATACAATAGCTAACGTTGACAATGCTGCAGAAAACTTACAAGCTGCTGAAAGTAGAGTAAGAGACGTTGATATGGCTAAGGAAATGATGGCATATTCTAAGAATAACATCCTTCAACAAGCTGCTCAAGCAATGCTTGGTCAAGCTAATCAACAACCACAAAACGTTCTTCAATTATTAAGATA
>NZ_SULK01000066.1:0-962 GCF_007115085.1 Clostridium sp. HBUAS56017
GCAGATGTGGCGGAATTGGCAGACGCACTAGACTTAGGATCTAGCGCCTTAGGCGTGGGGGTTCGACTCCCTTCATCTGCACCATGCGGGTATCGTATATCGGTAATACTCCAGCCTTCCAAGCTGGAAAGGTGGGTTCGATTCCCACTACCCGCTCCAGAAAAAGCAACTAATATTGGTTGCTTTTATTTTTTTGTAGATCTTGTGTATAAAAAAGAAGTTATCCACATTTTATATTAAAAAAACAAAGAAATATGTGGATAATTTTTTGTTATATAGTATAATTAAATATATGCTCCTATAACTCAGGTGGATAGAGTGCAGGACTTCGAATCCTGATGGCCCCGTTCGAATCGGGGTAGGAGTACCATTATTTTTTCTTAAATATCAATCTATATTCATTATGCTATTTAAAATATTAAATTTCATTTCTGTAATAAATACATATTTTAATCCTATAGAATTTTTCTCAGAAGGTAATTTTAATAACTCTATCTAAATTCAACTTGTTCGCCAAAGTAATTTTCATATGTTCAATGGTTATTTTATAAGGCTGTATTATAAGTATTATACGTTAGTATATATTGTTCTATATATAGAAAGAAGAAAAACTCATCCGAGTGTATCAATAATAGAAATAGAGTGTAAATACAAGAAAATAAGAGAAAATACCATATAATATTTCATAATGCAACATAAATTCAAAGTAATATATACAGGCTATGATAGAATAGTCAATGTCCTCAAGAAAAAGAAACAAAAAACACGAAGAAATGTTGAAATAGTACAAAAAAAGTGTTGACAGTAATCTTTATGAGTGATAATATTAACAAGTCGCTATTGAGCGATGAGATCTTTGAAAATTGAACAGATATAGATAAGTTAAAAACCAGCAATTCTTTTAGAGTAAGTTTTTTGAGTAGATTAAACTTTTTATTGAGAGTTTGATCCTGGCTCAGGAC
>NZ_SULK01000067.1:0-906 GCF_007115085.1 Clostridium sp. HBUAS56017
CTTTCATTTGTCTGCTTTAAGTCATTTGCATAGCCTTCTGCAAGACATTCTCCTCCAATATACAAGTCTCCAGCTACTCCCATTGGACATGGATTTAAATTTGAATCTAATATATAGTATTTTGCATTTTGTATAGGCTTTCCATATGGTATGCTTATACAATTAGGATCTACTTTATCTATTTCATAATAATTTGACCATATTGTTGCTTCAGTTGCACCACCTAAGCTAACTACCTTTACACCAGGGAAAGCTTTTTCCATAACATCTGGAAGAGTAATAGGAATCCAATCTCCACTTTGGAAAACTAATCTCAGCTTACCATTTTTAGCAACTGCCTTATCTTTTGGAAGCAACTGAACAACCTGTTGTAGCGCTGCTGGAGCAGAATCCCAAAAAGTAATTGGTTCTTCACAAATAATATTAAGTAATTTTTGTGAATCCTTAACTTCATCCTTAGATGCCATTCTTATAGACCCGCCTGTAGCTAAAGTTCCAAATATATCATATACTGATAAGTCAAAACAGAATGAAGTAACAAATAGTATTTGATCTTTTTCACATACATTATATTTTTTATTTACCCATTCAATTAAATTTATTGCTGGTTGGTGCTTTACAACTACTCCTTTTGGTATTCCTGTTGAACCTGAAGTATATATTATGTATGCTACATCCTGTGGTGTGCTTAATACGCCTAAATTTTCTTTTGGTAGTTTTAAAAGGTCACTTAATGTTGCAATATTTTCATCTTCAGATTTTACTGGTTCTTCATCCATATAAATTACATTTTTTATACTATTCTCTTTTTGCAACTCTTTTACGAGTTCACTTTGTTCACTCTGCGATACAATAAATGAAATATTACTATTTTCTATCATTTTCCCTATTCTTGTTATTGGGAAA
>NZ_SULK01000068.1:0-770 GCF_007115085.1 Clostridium sp. HBUAS56017
ATGAAGAAAAGCAAAAATTATTATATGAATTCAATGATACTTATACAGAATATCCAAGGAACAAAACAATTTGTGAATTGTTTGAGGAACAGGTAGAAAAAACTCCAGATCAGGTGGCAGTAGTATTTGAAAATAAAGAGCTAACTTATAGGGAGTTAAATGAAAGATCAAATCATTTAGGAAGAATATTAAGAGAAAAAGGTGTAAAGCCAGATACCATGGTTGGAATAATGGTAGATAAGTCTTTTGAAATGATGATAGGTATATTAGGGATACTTAAGGCAGGAGGTGCATATCTTCCAATAGACATAGAGTATCCAGAAGACAGAATAAAATACATGTTAGAGGATAGTAATGCAAATATCCTTTTAACACAAAAACATCTTTTAGAAAAAGTAAGCTTTGGTGGAATAGTAATTAATTTAGACCAAGAGGAATTTAGTAATAGAGATAAGGAGAACTTAGAGAAAATTAATACAGCAAATGATCTTGCATATATAATTTACACATCAGGTTCAACTGGAAAACCTAAGGGAGTAATGGTAGAACAAAAAAGTGTAGTAAGATTAGTGAAAAACACTAATTATATAACTTTCAATGAAGGTGATAGTATATTACAAACAGGTACAGTAGCCTTCGATGCATCTACTTTTGAAATTTGGGGAGCTATTTTAAATGGATTAAAGCTACATTTAGTAAGTAAAAATACTATTTTAAATATGGAAGAAATGGACAAGTATATAAGTGAAAATAATATAACAATATTATGG
>NZ_SULK01000069.1:0-281 GCF_007115085.1 Clostridium sp. HBUAS56017
TTATTTGAAATGGCAAGAACAACTTGCTAAGTATTGGATAATCCTTGTTAAATTCGGCAAAAAATTCTTTCTTTTTTTCAAAGTACTCATCAACGTTATCATTAAACCATCCAAATGCCTTCTTTAAAAAATCAATGCTTTTGTCTAAGAAATCTTCATCTTCTTTTTCATTTAATTTATTTCTTGCTTCTATATCCTTAAATACATCTTCATCGCCATCTCTTTTTCTAGCTAGAAGATTCTCCATATGACTTAAGTTCATTGATAAGCTTCTCTTAATT
>NZ_SULK01000069.1:476-716 GCF_007115085.1 Clostridium sp. HBUAS56017
CTTATCTGTTCCTTTAGTACCTGATAATATATTATTAACATCTCTTTTTAAATTCATAAGCTCTCTAGATTTTTTTGCTAAATCTTCTCTATCAAACTCTATTTTCCCCATTCTTTTCTCCCACCGTGTATTTTTCTTTTGCTCCTCTATTTGCTTTTCTTTTTCTTTTCTTCCATTGCTATATCCTTTGATAAATTATTTAGGCTTTTTTTCATTCCATCTAATCCATCACTTAATTTC
>NZ_SULK01000007.1:0-144335 GCF_007115085.1 Clostridium sp. HBUAS56017
TATAAAAAGCTATCTTTTCAGAAAAGAAAAGATAGCTTTTTTTACGTATATTTATATTTTGATTTTTTGAAATTATTATGCTATAATAATTATTATTAGTTAATAAGAGGTGTGAATATGAGTGTTATATTAATTGAATACCCTAGATGTACTACATGTAAGAAAGCAAAAAAATTTCTAAATGATAAGAATATAGAATTTACGGATAGACATATTGTGGAGGAAAATCCTACAGAAGAAGAATTATTGAACTGGATGGAAAAAAGTGAATTAGAGCCAAAGAAATTCTTCAATACATCGGGTAATTTATATAAAGATATGAACTTAAAAGAGAAAGTAAAAAATATAACGAAGGAAGAAGCTGCTAAAATTTTATCGACTAATGGAATGCTTGTAAAAAGGCCGGTATTAATAAAAGATAGTAAAATAGTGTTAGGATTTAAAGAGGAAATCTACAATGAAATATTTGAATAGAATTCTTATTTTGAGTTAGGAGATAAATTATGATTGATAAGGAATGTATAATTATATGTAACTTTAATGAAAAGGAAAAGAAATTAATTAAAGCATATGCTAGTATGATAGGGATAAAAGAACAAATTCAAGTTACATGGAAAAATTCTCAAAATACTATTAAAGATATAATAGTAGGTAATATTACAGAAAATCTTGATAATGCTGAGATAAAAGATAGAGCTATTATATTTAATAGTTTAGATTCAAAAAAAGTAAGTATATTTATAGATAATATGAAAAAAATGAGGATAGCACCAGCCATGAAGGCAGTAGTAACAGAGACATCAATTGAGTGGACTTTAAATCAGCTACTTAAAAATTTGATTGAAGAAAGAAAAGCAGAAAAGGCAGGAAAACAATTTAAACACTAGTATAAATATGTATATGGGGTTAAATATAACTTCATATACTTTTTTTGTTTGCAAACTACATGTTAAATTCACATTAATTTCATTACAAATATAAATGGATATATTATTATAATAGCATAGTAATTATTAATTTAAAGATAAGAAAAATAGTAGGTCTTTAAATTTTATTTTTTAGGAATTATAAGAGTATAATGATTCTTTGGGGAAAGAATCAAATTGAGGACACTTTTAACTAGGTAATGGGTAGAAATGAGAAAATGATTAACATTAAATGGTCTTAATGTTGTGCAATTGGTTAATTACTAATTGCAAAAAAATAATCCCGTATAAGATTATGTCTTATACGGGATTATTTTGTCATATCATGTTATTATATAAGTAAACAATAAATCTACGAGGAAAATTACGGAGGAGATAAAAATGCAGAATAGAATTCTTGTGGTAGAAGATGATTTGAGGATACAGGAACTTGTAGTTGAGTTTTTGCTATCTCAAGATTATAAGGTAGATTCAGCTAGTGATGGTATGGAAGGCTATGAAAAGTACAAGAATAATATATATGATTTAGTAATTTTAGATGTGATGCTTCCAAAGTTAGATGGTTATGGATTATGTAAGATGATAAGAAAAAATAATCAAGAAATAAGCATTATATTTTTAACAGCATTAGGTAGTGAAGAAGATGAGGTAAAAGGTTTTGAGTTAGAAGTAGATGATTATATTACGAAGCCATTTTCTTTTAATATATTAATCAAAAGAGTAGAAGCAGTCTTAAAAAGAAGAAGAGAAGCAAATAATTTAGGAAAATTACTTGTTTTTAAAGAATTAAAACTTGATTTGAGTACATATAAAGCTTACGTAGAAAATGAAGAAATAGAATTAACATTGAAAGAATTTAACATATTAAAAATGCTTATAGAGATATATCCAAAGGTAGCAGCCAGAGAATCTTTAATAGAAAATATTTGGGGATATGAATATTATGGTGATACTAGGGTTATAGATGCCCATGTGAAAAATATAAGAAAAAAGATAAGATATGACTATATAAAAACACTTAAGGGGGTTGGATATGTGTTGGGGAAGTAGTTGGTATAATCTCGGTATTAGAAAAAAAATTGTTTTATCTAATACTATAGCATTATTAATAGGATTTATAATACTACATCTTTCACTTATAGTATTTACCCCCTCAGTGTATGTAAACTATAGGAAATATGTAATAAATAAAAAAATAGATAAGTTAATTGACAAACTGGAAACAACAAAGTTTAATGATTTAAATGAAAAATTAGATGATTTTACCTATGACAATGATATTATGATGACCATAACTGATAATGATGGGAAAATTGTATATACTTCTTTTAGAGATGGATATGTGATTCCAAGTGAGTATCATTTAAAAAGTACTAGATCAGATATAACAAGATTAAATATAACTAAAGATTTTACCTTTAAGCAAATAGATAATAAAGAATGCAATTTAAATATTCACATTCCAGTAAGGTCTGAAGAAATTAGAACTATTATTAGGGTTTTTTTGCCATTTGCAATAATATCAACGTTAATGATATCTATGATGACAGCCTTATTTTTTTCAAAAGTTATAAGTAAACCATTAATACAACTTACAAAAAAGGCAGAAGGAATAGCTAAATTAGATTTTTCACAAAACTTTTATAGTTATGATAAAGATGAAATAGGGCAGTTATCCAATAGTCTTGATATAGTTAAAAGTAATTTAAGTACGACTATAGAAAAACTAAAAAGAGCTAATGATCAATTAAAAAGTGATTTAAAGAAAGAATTACTGGTAGACAAGGAAAGAAGGGAATTCATGGCTGTTATATCGCATGAATTAAAATCTCCTATAACAATAATAAGTGGCCAAGTGCAAGGAATGATTCATGGAATAGGAAGATATAAAGATAGAGATAAGTATTTGAGGGAAGTTTATGAAGTAACTAAGGTAATGGAAAACTTAGTTATGGAGATAATTAATGTCTCAAAAAATCTGTGCAGTGGATTTGAAATTGATAGGGAGTATATAGATATATCAGAAATGTTGAGGGAAGTTTTAAGAAGCAATTACTATTTTTCTGAAAAGAAAAAGATAAGTGTTTATGAAATAATTGAGGATGATGTATTTGTAAGTGGAGATAGGAAATTATTAAGGAAAGCTTTAAATAATATATTAAAAAATGCTTTTGAACATTCTCCACGGGGAGGAGAAGTTAGAGTTAACTTGAATAGTAATGGGCTATCAGTAAAAAATACAAGTGTAGAAATACCAAAAGAGGATATGGAAAAAGTTTTCCATGCATTTTATAGAGTTGATAAATCTAGAAATAATAGAACTGGAGGATCAGGTCTAGGATTATATATAGTTTATTTGATTTTAGAGAAGCATGATTCAATAAAATACAATTTAGAATATAGTGATGGCTACGTGGTATTCAATATGGAATTTATATAATAGAAATAGTATAAGGATATAGAGATATATTTTTATACTATTTTTTTATATTTATGAAAATCTAATATCAAATCAAATTAAAAGATATAACTAATTATAGAAAAGTCATAACTTTATATTGACGTTCATATTTCATAGTTGTAAACTTAAGGTAAAGTTAATAGATATGGAGGAGATAATAATGACTACAAAATTTAAATTTCCTAATAATTTTTGGTGGGGATCAGCTACTTCAGGACCCCAATCTGAGGGTCGATTCAATAAATTGCATAGGAGTGTTTTTGATTACTGGTATGATATAGATCCAGAGGCATTTTTCGATAAGGTTGGTCCTGATGTGGCATCTAATTTTTACAATAGTTATAAAGAAGATATAGCCATGATTAAGGATATTGGACTTAATAGTGTAAGAACTTCAATACAATGGACACGCCTTATAAAAGATTTAGAAACAGGCGAACCAGATGAGGATGGAGTTAGATTTTATAATGATATAATAGATGAATTCATAAAAAATAATATAGTGCCTGTAATAAATTTGCATCATTTTGATTTGCCGGTAGAATTATATGACAAATATGGTGGATGGGAATCTAAGCATGTAATTGATCTATTTGTTAAGTTCGCAGAAACTGCATTTAAGTTGTTTGGTGACAGAGTTAAATATTGGACAACTTTTAATGAACCGATGGTTGTGGTAGAAGGTGAATATTTATATAAATTTCATTATCCTTTAATTTCAGATGGAAAAAAAGCTATACAAGTGTTATATAATATTAATTTAGCCTCATCAAAAGCTATACAAAAATTCAAGAAAATGGGATATAATAATAATGGAGGGCAAATAGGAATTATATTAAATCTAACACCATCATATCCAAGATCACAGGATGAAGAAGATGTCAAAGCAAGCGAATTTGCAGACGATTTCTTTAATAATTCTTTCTTGAGTCCAGCAGTAAAGGGAGAATTTCCAGAAAGCCTTGTGAAGATATTAAAAGATGATAATGTAATCTGGGAATCAACAGATGAGGAGCTTCAAATTATTAGAGAAAATATAATAGATTTCTTAGGGGTTAATTATTATCAACCAAGAAGAGTAAAGGCAAAAGAGTTTCTTTATGATAATTCAAGAGGGTGGATGCCAGACAAATATTTTGATAATTATGATATGCCCGGCAAGAGGATAAATCCATATAGGGGCTGGGAGATATATCCTGAATGTATGTATGATATAGCAATTAATATAAAAAATAACTATGGAAATATTCCTTGGTACATTTCTGAAAATGGAATGGGGGTAGAAGGCGAAGAAAAGTATATAAATTCTGATGGAATAATTGAAGATGATTATAGAATTGATTTTTATAAAGAGCACCTAGAATATCTTTACAAGGGTATAGAAGAGGGGTCAAATTGTTTTGGGTATCATACATGGACTCCAATAGATTGTTGGTCATGGACTAATGCTTATAAGAATAGATATGGATTTATTGCAGTTAATTTAAAGACACAAAAGAAGACTATTAAAAAGTCAGGAAGATGGATTAAGGAAGTATCAAAAAATAATGGATTTTAATTAGGGGGAAGCAATATGAAAAATTATATGGTATTTGACATTGGGGGAAGTTCTGTAAAATCTTCTATAATAAGTGAAAATGGAGAAATTATAAATAATCAAAAGATTGATATAGCTGAAAATATGGATTTGTTTTTCGATAGCTTAGCAAAATCAGTTAATCAAAATAAGACTAAGTATAACTTGCAAGGAATTGCTATTAGTGCACCAGGAGCTGTAGATAGTGAAACTGGAATTATAGGAGGAACTAGTGCAATATCATATATTCATGGACCTAATTTTAAAGAAATTTTGATAGAAAAGACTGGATTAAATGTAGAGATAGAAAATGATGCAAATTGTGCTGCTCTAGGAGAAGTGTGGCTAGGTGCAGGTAAAGACGAAAATGATTTAGCATTTGTTGTTTGTGGAACTGGTATTGGAGGAGCAATAGTTAAGGATAGAAAGATTCATAAGGGAACTCATTTGCATGGAGGAGAATTTGGTTACTCAATTGTAAAATATGATGAAGATGGATTTGCAAGTTGGAGTGAGATAGGCTCAACAATGGTACTAGCTAAAAATGTAGCAATTAGAAAAGGTGTTTCTGAGAAAGAGATAGATGGATTAAAGGTTTTTAAGCTTTATGAAGAAGGAGATGAAATTGCAATAGAAGAGGTTGAAAAATATTATACTTATATGGCAATTGGTATCTATAATATTCAGTATACCTATGATCCTGAAGTTATAATTCTTGGGGGAGCTATTTGTGAAAGAGAAAATTATCTTAGCTCCATAGATAAGAAGTTAGATATTTTATTAGAGAAAGAAGATGGCGTCATAAAACCTAATATTAGGAAATGCAAATATGGGAATAATGCTAATAAAATCGGGGCTTTGTATCATTACTTAACAAGAAATAATAAATAACTTTTATTATTTCTATTGCATATAAAAGATTTAAAGATGATATAATAGTAACTATAATTAAATTGGACTATAGTTACTATTATTATTTTAGGGGGGCAAAAAAATGATTTCAGAAAAGATGAAGGAATTAGTTAAAAATAGTTCTACTATTAGAGCAATGTTTGAAGAAGGTAAGAGATTATCAGCAATTTATGGAGAGGAAAATGTATTTGATTATAGTTTGGGGAATCCCAATGTAGAACCACCTGAAACCATAAGAAAAGCTATATCAGATATACTTCAAGAAGAAAGTCCAAATTATGTTCATGGATATATGAATAATTCAGGATATGAAGATGTAAGGGAAGAAATTGCAAAATACATAAATAAGAAAAATGGTGTTAACTTAAATTTTGAAAATATAATAATGACTTGCGGAGCTGCAGGAGGGTTAAATATTATATTAAAAACTATATTAAACCCAGAAGACGAGGTTATAACTTTTGCGCCTTTCTTTGGAGAATATGCAAACTATGTTAAAAATTTTGATGGAAAGCTTGTTATAGTAGAATCTGAAGAGAAAACTTTTCAACCTAATATAGATGCATTGGAAAAGGGAATTACAAGTAAGACAAAAGCCATAATAATTAATTCACCTAATAATCCTACAGGAGTAGTATATACTGAGGAATCAATTAAGAGAATGGCAGAAACATTAGAAAAGAAACAAAAGGAATATGGGACTAGAATATTTCTAATTTCAGATGAACCATATAAGGAAATAGCTTATGATGGTGTTAAAGTGCCATTTATCCTTAACTACTATAAGAATTCATTTATAGGATATTCCTATAGTAAATCATTGTCACTTCCAGGAGAAAGAATTGGATATATTGCAGTAAATCCTGAAGTAGATGATTTTAAAGATGTTGTAAGCTCTTTGAATGTTGCAAATAGAATACTTGGGTTTGTAAATGCACCGTCTCTTTTTCAAAGAGTTATAGCTAAGACTTTAGGTGCAGAAGTCGATGTTAATATATATAAAAAGAATAGAGACCTATTATATAACCACTTGATATCATTAGGGTTTGAATGTGTAAAACCAGAAGGGGCATTTTACCTATTTCCAAAAGCATTAATTGAGAATGATAAAAAGTTTGTTGAAATAGGAAAGAAATATAACTTACTTATGGTTCCTGGAACTTCTTTTGGTAGACCAGGATATGTTAGACTTTCTTATTGTATAAGTTATGAAAAAATAGTGAAGTCACTTGATAGTTTTACAAAATTGGCTAAGGAATGTAATGAAATAATTAATAAAAATCAATAATTATCATTGACTTAGTATTAATTATAGTAGATAATGTTTATGTGATATGAAAAGATAATGATAAGGAAGAGTATTAAAATAAATTTCTTTTAGAGAGCTAAGGGTAGGTGAAACTTAGTAGAAATCTTTTAAGAAGCAGCCTTTGAATCGCTTATTGAGAACTAAGATAATTCTTAATGTAGATAATGCCGTAGCCCTTACGTTACAAAGGGAGGAATATGATTGTATTCTTTCATGAGTGAGTAAAGAAATTTACTTATTAGGGTGGTACCGCGGATTATTAACTTCGTCCCTTTTTGGGGATGGAGTTTTTTTATTACTCAATTTATATTTATGGAGGATTTAAAATGGAAGAAATTTTAGAGATTTTAGAAGAAAACAGCAGGTATACTGATGAACAAATTGCAGTTATGACAGGTAAATCATTAGAAGAAGTTAGGGCAGCAATTAAGGAATACGAAGAGAAAAGTGTAATTGCTGGATATAAAACGTTAATAAATTGGGAAAATGTTGGGAAGGAAACAGTTACAGCACTAATAGAAGTAAAGATTACTCCTCAAAGAGGTGTTGGTTTTGATAGCGTAGCTGAAAGAATATATAAATTTGACCATGTTAAGGCTTGTTATTTAATGTCTTCAGGTGGATTTGACCTTATGGTTATGGTAGAAGGGAAGAGTATGAAGGAAATAGCTTCTTTTGTAGCTGAAAAACTATCATGTCAAGAGTACGTAAACGGAACAGCAACACATTTTGTATTAAAGAAATATAAAGAACATGGAACAATATTTAAGGAAGAAAAGACAGATGATAGGGAGGCAATTTTTATATGATACTAGAGAAGATGATTAAAGATAACGTGAAAAATATGCCTCCTTCAGGTATAAGAAAATTTTTTGATATTGTAAACGAAATGGATGATGTTATTTCATTGGGGGTAGGGGAACCAGATTTTGTTACTCCTTGGAATGTAAGAGAAGCTGGAATCTACTCTCTAGAAAAGGGTCATACACATTATTCTTCAAATGCTGGATTTATTGAACTTAGACAAGAAATATCTAAATATTTAGATAGAAAATTTAATTTATCATATAATCCAGATAATGAAATAATAGTAACAGTTGGTGGAAGTGAAGGTATAGATATAGCTTTAAGAACTTTGGTTGGACCTGGTGATGAAGTAATAATACCAGAGCCAAGTTTCGTTGCCTATAAAGGTTGCACAACTTTCACAGGAGCTACTCCAAAGGTGATAAATTTAAAGGCAGAAAATGATTTTAAGCTTACAAGAGAGGAGCTTGAAGATGCTATTACAGAAAAAACAAAGGTTCTAATTATGCCTTTTCCTAATAATCCTACAGGAGCTATTATGACAAAAGAAGAACTTCAGCCTTTGGTAGATCTATTAAAAGAAAAAGAAATTATAATATTATCTGATGAAATATATGCAGAATTATCTTATGATGAACCTCACATATCAATAGCTTCTTTCAAAGAAGTAAAAGATCAGACTGTTGTTATTAATGGATTTTCGAAGTCATATGCTATGACTGGTTGGAGACTTGGATATGTTTGTGGTAATTCTATTTTATTAAATGAAATGAAAAAGATACATCAATATTCAATTATGTGCTCTCCAACAACAGCACAATATGCAGCTATAGAAGCATTAAAGAATGGAGATGAAAGTGTAAGTAAGATGGTTAAGGAATACAATAGAAGGAGAAGGGTTTTAGTGGATGGTTTTAGAAAATTAGGATTAGATTGCTTTGAACCTTTAGGAGCTTTCTATGTATTTCCATCTATAAAAGCAACAGGAATGACTTCAGATGAGTTTTGTGAAGATTTATTGAAGAAGGAAAAGGTACTAACAGTTCCTGGAAATGCTTTTGGAGAATGTGGAGAAGGATTTATTAGAGCTTGTTATGCTTCATCTATGGATAATATAGTCGAAGCTTTAAAGAGAATTGAAAGATATTTAGATGGGTTAAAGTAGAATAAATAATTTTTATAAAATGATAATTTGTGATATAATCGACTTTGTTATATGAAACTCGTATAAAGTGGGAAATATGGTCCCAAAGTTTCTACCTGCTAACCGTAAAATAGCAGACTACGAGGTGAGTTGTTTTAAATAGAGTTATTTATTATATTCAAAAACAGCACCTCAAAAGGGGTGCTGTTTTTATTTTATAAAATATTTTAAACAAAAAGTGAGAGAGGAAGAAAAATGGAGAAAACTAAAAAGAAATTAAATAATGATGATTTAATGTACAATATTGATGATACTCCAAGTACAATGGTTCAAATATTACTTGGATTTCAGAATATTTTCGCTGCATTTGGAGGAATTATAGCAGTTCCTCTTGTAGTGTCAAATGCACTTGGACTAGATGGAAAAGCTTCTACAACAATACTTGGAGCTACAATATTAGCATCTGGTATTGCAACTATAATGCAATCTAGAAGAATAGGTCCTGTAGGGGCAAAAGTGCCTTGCGTTATGGGAACTGACTTTACTTTCGTAGCTCCAATAATAGCAGTTGGATCAGCCGCTGGACTTCCGGCAGTAGTTGGAGCAACTATATTAGGATCTTTAGTAGAAGTAATACTTAGCTTTTTTATAAAGCCATTATTAAAGTTTTTTCCTAAAATAGTAACAGGAACTGTTGTGTGTTTGATAGGTTTAACTTTGGTACCTGTTTCTATTGATTGGGCAGCAGGAGGAAACGGAAGTAAAGATTATGGTAGTATTAAGAATATTGCTATAGCCATGTTTGTGCTTATAATAACTTTACTAATTAATAGATATGGCAAGGGAATAGTTAGTTCTGCATCAGTTCTAATAGGAATGGTTATTGGATATGTAGTTTGTATACCTTTTGGCATGGTGGATTTTAGCTTGGTTAAAGAAGCAAGTTGGTTTGAGTTTCCTAAATTATTTGAATTTGGAGTGGATTTTAATTTAAAGTATGTAATGGCATTTGTACCTGCATATATTGTCACAGTAATTGAAACTGTAGGATGTTTAGCTACTATATGTGAAGTTTCTAAAATAAAAGCTGATGACAAGATTATAGGAAGAGGAGTTTTATCAGATGGTGTAGGAAGTGCCTTAGCAGGAGCTCTAGGAACCTTTCCTAATACTACTTTTAGTCAGAATGTTGGACTTATACCATTAACAAGAAATGCTAGTCGCAAAGTAGCTATTATGGCAGGGATACTTCTAGTAGCACTTGGATTTTTGCCTAAGTTTGCAGCACTTATAAATATAATGCCATCACCAGTTTTAGGTGGAGTTGGGATAGTCATGTTTGGAACTATTGCAGCTGCTGGAATTAGGACGTTAAGTACTATAGAAATGAATAATAGAAATATTTTAATAATTGCTGCCTCAATAGGATTAGGACTTGGTGTTACATTCAGACCTGAATTTATATCGCAGCTTCCAGAAGGAATAAGATTGATATTTTCATCAGGAATTTCAACAGGAACAATAGTGGCATTAATTTTAAATAAAATACTAAAAGAAGAAAATAAGGAGGAAAATGATAATGAAGTCATTGAATAGAAAGATATTAGAAGAAGGACGAGCTTTAAATAGAAATGTCTTAAAAGTAGATTCATTTTTAAATCATGGCGTAGATCCAAAACTTATGAAAGAGATTGGAATTTGCTTTAATGAGTATTTTAAGGGAAAAGGTATAACTAAGGTATTTACAATAGAAAGTTCAGGAATAGCACCAGCAGTTATGACTGCATTACATATGAATCTACCAATGGTAACATTAAAGAAACAAACATCTAAGATATTAAAAGATGGTGTATATCAAACAACGGTACATTCCTTCACCAAAGGGCTAGATTATGAACTCACATTATCAAAAGATTATATTAGTGAAGGTGATAAAATTTTAATAATAGATGATTTTTTAGCAAATGGAGAAGCTGCTTTAGGGGCAGCAAGAATTATAGAGCAAGCCGGAGCAAGAGTTGGTGGAATAGGAATAGTGATAGAAAAGTCTTTTCAAAAAGGAAGAGAATTGTTAGATAAAAAAGGATATGATGTATATTCTCTAGCTAGGATAAAAAGATTAGATGAAGGAGTAATTGAATTTTTAGAATAAATAATATTGCGAAAATCCTGTAATAATTGTTATATTATTACAGGATTTGTATTATAATAAAATAAATAGATATTTATATGGGAGGGGAGTATATTGAATATAAAAGTATTAGAAGAAAATTATATAGTTTGTCGTCTTGATAATGAGGAAGTAGTTCCAAGATGGGTTAACTCTAAGAAGTTTACCTCGATAACTAGAACAGAAGATGAATTAAGTATAGTATGTGAGGATAAAAACATTCCCCAGGAAATAAAAGTTGAGAGAACCTGGAGAATTTTGAAAATTGAAGGACCATTAGACTTTTCACTTATAGGGATTTTATCGAATATAAGTAGCATTCTTGCAGAAGAAAAAATAAGCATATTTGCCATTTCAACTTTTGATACAGATTATATCCTAGTAAAGGAAGAAGATTTAGAAAAAACTATTAATACATTGATTGCTAATGGCCATAATATAATTAATATTAATAACTAAGGCATAGGACAAAGTATCCTATGTTTTTATTGTCTATAAAAGAAAATATGTATTAAGTTTAGGTTTAATGGTTAAGTTATTATTGGGTAAGTAGATTAACAGGGGGAAAATCATGATTAAGAAGATATTGACCACATTAATTACAATTGCATTAGTTATTATAGCTTTTGTAGCCAAAATACCGAAAGCTGGTGTTAAATCAAAATTTGATACTTTAAGTGATGAAGTTGATATTAGATTTTCGGTAATAAGTGATTTGCACATAGCACCCCATAAAGTTAGAGAAAGGGATAGACTTAAAAAGGTATTTTCAACTATCTATAATTTAGATAGTAATATGAAAGCTATTGCTATTGCAGGAGATCTAACAGATAGTGGATCAAAAGGTGAATACGAAGTCGTAAAAAACATTATAAATGATAATAAAAAAGCAAAAACACAGATTATAGCATCAATGGGTAATCATGAAGGTAATTCAGCAGAACTTTTTAAATCAACTATAGGAAGAAATCCAAAAGAAAATATAAATTTAGATGGATATCACTTTATAACATTAAGTCCACGTACAAGTGAAGGTGAATATGGGGGAAGTAATTACTATTTAGATGAAAGTTGGCTTATAGAACAATTAGATGAAGCAGTTAATGAGGATCCTAATAAACCTATATTTGTATTTATGCACCACGGAATAAAGAATACAGTTTGTGGTACAGATTTATGGAATACAAATGATTTAGCAGAAGTTTTGAAAAAATATCCTCAAGTTATACATTTCTCAGGACATTCACATTATCCTTTGAATGATCCTAAAAGTATATATCAAAAAGATTTTACAGCTATTAATACTAGTACAATAAGCTATTTTGAATTAGAGCCAGATATGATGTATGGAAGTATTCCGCCTTACTCAGATAATGCTTTTCAGATGATGGTAGTAGAAGTAAAAGGGAATGTAGTTAAGGTTAAAAGATTAGATTTATTATCAAATCAATATATAGGTGAAGATTGGATAATAGATATCTCAAAGGGAAAGAAAGATTTTAAATATACAGATGACAGAAAAGAAAAGAGTAAGGAACCATATTTCGATATAAATGATGTTAGAGTAAGTGATATTGAAGGTATGAATTGTAGAATTGAAACAAATCAAGCTAAGATAAATAAGAAGAGTGAAAGTGAAGATATAGTTTATTCTTACAAATATGATTTTAGAAATAGAAAAACAGGAGAAATAGAGAAAACGTACAAAGTAAGTTCACAGTTTTATTTAATTCCTATGCCGCAAGTTTTATCTCAAGAATTTGAAAAGTTAAATTCTGAAACTGAATATGAAGTAATAATAACAGCTATTAATGCCTATGGAATAGAAAGTAGTAACTCGGTAGGAGGAATGTTTAAAACAAAAAAGAAATAACATAAATTTTCAAGGAATATTTCTATTGCAAATTTAAGAAACTAAAAGTATTAAGAGAGAAGGAGTGATTTTATGGCCAAAGCTGGTATGAGAAGACCTGATGAAAATGAACCTCATGGAACTGAAAGTAATCATAAGCAACGTTTTACAAAACAAGAACCAACAGTTCCAGAAATACAAGGAAAAGCAAAGACTGGCAATAAAAAAGCAGGAAAAATATAAGGTTAAAAAAGAGATTGTATTAGTAAATTTTTATTAATACAATCTTTTTTTGTCTAAAAAATAAAAAGATATATTTTTGAGAAATATAGAGTATACTATTGAATTATTGAAAATATATACATTATATTCAAAATAAAATATGTTATGAAAATATATACATTAATTGTAAAAATATTATTGATTTAGAGTTGGGAATGTTTTACAATGGGGTTAGCAATTATTCATGAAGGGGTGATGAATATTATCTTATTTATTATATTAATAGGCTTAAGTATTGGAAGTTTCCTAAATGTATGTATATGTAGGATTCCAAATGAGGAGTCTATTTCTTTTCCACCGTCGCATTGTACAAGCTGCGGATATAAATTAAAGTTTTATGATTTAATTCCGGTTTTAAGTTATTTCATACTAAAAGGACGGTGCAGGAAATGCAAGGAAAAGATATCTATACAATATCCATTAGTAGAAATTACTAATGCAATATTATATGTAGCATTATATATTAAGTTTGGATGCACATTTGAATTTATAAAATATAGTATTTTACTATCAATATTAGTAGTAATAGGAATAATAGATTTACAAACACAATATGTATATAGGATTACCACAATAGTAGGAGCAGTATCTGGAGGGGTTTTTTTTATTATTAAATGGAAAATAGATAACAAATTTCCCGGAGGTTACGCTTTAGGTGCTATTATAGGATTTTTCATAATATATATAATTGTAAAGGTCACAGGAGGAATGGGTGAAGGAGATATAGAAATTGCAACAATTTGTGGACTATTTTTAGGGATAAAACAAATTATTTTTGCAATATTTATATCTTTTGTAACTGGAGGAGTTGTAGGATTAATGTATTTAATCTTTAAACTTAAAGGACGTAAAGATGAAATTGCTTTTGGACCATATCTAGTACTCGGAACTATTACTGCTATTTTTTTTGGCGTAAATATCATTAATTGGTATATTTCTTTGTGCTAGGTAATAAATATGATTTGGTTATAGAAACAAGGTAGGTGTGCTTATGGCAAAGAAAGATAGAAAGAGATTAGGTGACATTTTAGTTAATTCAGGAAAGATTACAGAACTTCAACTTGTTAATGCACTAAACAATCAAAGAATAGTTGGTAAGAAGCTTGGAGAGGTGTTGATAGAAAGTAAAGTAGTATCTGAAATCGATATAATTAATGCAATAGAGGAACAAACAGGAATAAGCAAGGTGGATTTAAGCCTTATACAATATGATAAAAAGGCTATTAAACTAGTGTCACAAAAATTGTGCAAAAAATATATATTAGCACCTTTTGGTTTTGAAGATAATAAGATTAAAGTTGCCTTTGAAGATCCTTTAAATATGTTTGCAATAGACGATGTTTCCATATCAACAGGTCTTGAAGTGCTACCGTATATTGCCACTAAAGGAGACATACAAAAATTTATTGAGATAATTTATAGCAGCGAACAAGTTAAGGCAGCAGCAGAAGAATTGCTTAAAGAAACTATGGGATATAAGGAAGTTGAAGAAGACATTGAAGAAATGGATAATGTAAAAAATGCTCCTGTAGTTAAAATGATAGATCAATTATTCAAAAATGCAGTAGAAATGAGGGCATCAGATATACATATCGAGCCTTATGAAACTGAAGTAAGAATAAGATATAGAATAGATGGTGAACTTCAAACTATAAATAGGCTTGGTATAGAAAGCTTGGCACCACTAGTGACTAGAATAAAGATTTTATCAAGTTTAAATATAGCTGAAAGAAGGGTACCACAAGATGGAAAGATAATAACAAGGATAGGAGAAGAGGAAGTTGATTTAAGAGTGTCAATTTTACCAGTAATAAATGGTGAGAAGGTGGTTATAAGAATTCTTGATAGAAAAAGTTATAGGGTTAGCAAAAAGCAATTAGGATTAAGTTCTGAAAGCATGAAAAAACTTGAAAATATCATTTCCAGCCCAAATGGGATAATGCTTGTAACAGGGCCAACTGGTAGTGGAAAATCAACAACATTATATACTGTATTAAGCGAGTTGAATTCAGATAAAGTAAATATTATAACTATAGAAGATCCAGTTGAATATACTCTTGATGGTATAAATCAAGTTAATGTAAATTCGAAAGCAGGAATGACTTTCGCAAGTGGACTAAGAAGTGTGTTAAGGCAAGATCCAGATATAGTAATGATAGGTGAGATTAGAGATGATGAAACTGCACAAATTGCTATAAAAGCAGCTATAACTGGACATCTAGTGTTAAGTACATTACATACAAATGATGCACCATCATCTATATCAAGACTTGTAGATATGGGAATAGAACCATATTTAGTAACAACATCAATAGCTGGGGTAGTTGCACAAAGACTTGTTAGAAGAATCTGTCCATATTGCAATGAAAGTTATGAAGCATCAGATTATGAAAAAAAGGTGCTTAATCAAGATACTAATAAACCATTAATACTTCACAGAGGTAAAGGATGCGGACATTGTAACAATACTGGCTATTATGGGCGAATTGGTGTGTATGAAATTATGGAAGTTGGAAGAGCTTTTAGAGAAGCTATTACAAATAATATAAATTTGGACAAACTAAGAGATATAGCAAAAAAAAATGGTATGACAACGTTGGAAGAAGAATGCAAAAAGTTTGTTTTAAGTGGGATAACTACTGTAAAGGAACTTGCAACAATAACTTTATTAAAGGATGTATAAAAAGGTGGGATTGCTGTGAAAAGGTTTAAATACAAGGCCATGAAGAGCGATGGAAGTAAGGTTGAAGGGGAATATGAATCTTACTCTAAGGATTTAGTACTTTCTATGATAACATCAAATGGATACTATCCTCTAAGAATAGAAGAGATAGTAGAAAGTAAAAAAATTGAGTTTAAATTTAGAAAGAAGGTTAAATTAAAGGATTTATCAGTGTTTTGTAGGCAGCTTTATACTATGTTAGATGCTGGAATATCTATTACTAATGCATTAAATATTTTAAGAAATCAATTATACAATTATAGTTTAAAAGATGCAATTTCTCAAATAGAAGCTGATGTTAAAAAGGGTGAAATGTTATCAGATGCAATGAAAAAACATGGAGATATATTTCCAAACCTAGTAACTAGTATGGTGGAATCGGGGGAAGTTAGTGGTAACTTAGATGAAATGATGCTTAGGTTATCAGTAAATTACGAAAAGGAAAATAGAATCAATAAGAAAGTAGTATCGGCTATGATATATCCAATAATTTTATCAATTGTAGCTGTACTAGCAGTAATGATTATAATGATTTTTGTAATGCCAATTTTTATTCAAATATTTAATGATATGGATGTAAAACTTCCTATTGTAACAAAGGCACTACTTGCTGTAAGTGGATTTTTACAGAGAGATATTATATTTATCTTATTAATTATTATGGCCTTGATAGGAGGTTTTATATATTATAAGCAAACTGAAAAGGGAATGTGGTTTGTAAGTAAAGCAAAACTTAAAATGCCTATTATAGGAAAGTTAAGCAAAAAAATTATAGTATCTAGATTTACTAGAACTTTGTCAACGTTAATGGCTTCGGGGGTGTCATTAATACAAGCATTGCCTATAGTAGGAGCTGTTCTTGGAAATAAGGTGGCTGAAGAAGCAATAGCTACAATCAGGGAAAGAGTAGCTAGAGGAGAAGGGTTAAGCGATCCTATTAAAAGAATAGAAATATTTCCACCTATGTTACCCTCTATGATTAAAATAGGTGAAGAAGCTGGTTCGTTAGATGATATTTTAAATAAAACTGCAGACTTTTATGATGAAGAAGTTGAAGAAGCAATACAAAATGTCACAGCATTAATAGAACCACTATTAATAATAGTGATGGGGGTAGTAATCGGGTTTATAGTTGCGGCTATAATGCTACCAATGGTTGATATGTATTCAGCAATGTAGGTTTAAATTTTAAATTTAAATATATTACAAAATATCTAGGAGGGGTTTATATGTTAAAAAATTCAATGAAGAAGAAGAGAGGAAAGGGCTTTACTCTTATTGAACTTATTATAGTTATTGCAATTATTGCAATTCTTGCAGCTTTGATAATTCCAAAGTTTGGAGATATTAAAGAGAAAGCTAATGCCAAAGCTGATATTTCAAATGCAAAGAATATACAAAGTGCTGCTGTGGTTTTTGATGAAGAAAATCCAAAGGCTATAACTACCACTTGGCAAGCATTATCAGCTGTGACAGATAGTAATGGGAAAACTCTAGAAAATAGTCTTCAAAGTGTGCCAAAAGCAAAAGCAAAAGATTATAAGGATTCTGATTTTTATGTTGAGAAAGATGCTAATGGCGATATTATAGTAGGCGTGAAGAAAAGTGCTAGTGGTTCTAGCGAAGAAGAAATATATCCTAGCGCAGGAACAAATACTCCATACAAACTTGATTAAAGTTTGTTAAGTTAATTAAAGTGTAAGACTTAAGTCTTACACTTTAATAAAATGGCAGCTTAAAATATAAAGATTAAGCAAAGAGGTGACAAAGATGTCTACTAAAACTAATAAGAAAATAAGCTTTTCAAAGATTAAGGATCTAGGAAGCATTGATATAAAAGATATATTTAGAAAACCAAATGAAGATGGAGAATTAGAAAAAAAGAAATCAAATAAAAAAGTAAAGGAAATGGCTAAAAATGTAGTAGCTATAGATATAGGAAGTAACTTTATAAAAATGGGGGAAGGGAGATATTATAAAGGGAAACTTAGGGTAACAAATCTTCTTCAAATACCAACTCCAGAAGGAGCAGTAACAGATGGAAAAATATTAGATAGTGAGATATTAGGAGAAATAATTCAATATGCTTTTAAAGGGTATGGGATAAGAGCAAAAGAAGGAATTATTACTACTAATTCTTCAAGCATTATAAATAGAGAGGTTATAATTCCAAAAGTATCAGATGAAGAAATAGAAACTGTAACACGATATGAAATTCAACAATATCTTCCAATAAACCTTGATAACTATATTGTTGAATTTATTGTTTTACAAGAATTGGAAGAGGAAACTGGAATAAAACTTAAATTAAATGTTATCACATTTCCTGAACAAGTTGCTTTGGGATACTATCAGTTATTAAATTCATTGGAAAAAAATCCGTATGCTCTTGATGTAAGTTATAATTCTATAAAAAAACTAGCAACTTATACTGAAATAGGAGCAAAGAAAATTGAAGGAGAAGAAAATACTGTTACTTTTGTTGATATGGGAGCAACAACAGTAAATGTAACGATAATAAAGAATGACAAGGTAGATTTTAATAGAATAATTAAATTTGGTGGAAATAACATTAATAATGCATTAAATGAAAAACTTAATATATCAATAAAGGGCACAGAATCAGCTAAGATTCAGAAATCCAGTTTATTAGAAGAAGATGAATATGATGAATTTAATCAAGTTGTAAGAGACTCTATTGATGATTTTTTAGATGAATTTCAAAGGGTATTACAATTTTATAACAATAAATCAGGAGGAAATCCTGTAGATAAAATATTTATATATGGAGGAACAGCAAATTTAAAAGGATTAAGTACGTATATGACAAAAAAATTAAACAAAGAAGTTGAAAAGATAAGCTTTTTAAAACATGTTGAGTTAAATGCAAGAAAAGTAATTGGGGAACCTGTTTGGGAATATTTAAATGTAATAGGCTCCATAATAAGACTTTAGGAGGTTAATATGAGAACGGATTTGAACTTCTTTAGTCCTTATCAAGGAATAAAAAAAGAGAAAAGTGATAGTAAGAAATATATATATTCTGCTTCAGGAGTTATTGGAGCTATTATTATTGGATCTTTAATATGGAACACTGTAAATATATATAAGGTGCAAAGTGAAATAGATGATTATAACACTAAACTTTCAGATAACACCTTAAAAGCAAAATTGAAAGAATCAGGGGAGATTACAGTAAAAACAGCATCATTAAATCTGTATGATCAAGATTTTACAGAGTTAGCAACGGCTATAAAGAGTAGAGAGGTTATAGATACAGACTTATTAAATGCTTTAAGTTCTACGCTGCCAAGTGAAGTTTGCTTTACGAGCATTGATGTGCAAAAAAACAAAATAAAGATTATTGCAGAGGCTACTAGAAGATCAGCAATTGGAGAGCTTGAGCATAACTTGAATAGTTTGAAAAATGTTCAAAATGTATATGTAAGTAAAATAGTTGAAACGGGAGTCTATAGCTGTGAAATAGAATGTTCGTTAAAGGATGTTGAGTAATATGAATATAAGTAAGAAAGAGAAATATCTATTGATAATAGTGGGGTTACTAGGTATAAGTGCCTTATATTATACCTTTGTATATTCAAAGCAAAGTCAAAAGTTATCCGATATGAAAAGTGAAAAAATAAAGCTTCAAGATAAGTATGATACTGAAATGAACGAAATTAAATCACTGGATAGTCGAAAGGATAATATGCAATCATTATATGATGAACTTAGTAGTAGAACAAAGGGATATTATCCAACAATAAGTCAAGAAAAATTAATAATTGAATTGGATAAATTACTTCAAGAGAGTGGACTTAAAGGAGATATAACATTTAATCGTGAAAAATCGGCTCCAATTGAAAAAATGAACGCACCTGATAAAGGAGAACTTAAGGATAGCTTAGAATTTTCTTCTGATTTTTACAATGGTAAAATGTCTTCGGAAGAAAAAGCTAGTTTGGAAGAAAAGGCTAAAAATGATGAGAAAAATGATAATTCATCTTCTACAGATTCAGAGAAGAAAGAAAGTACAAGTGCACTATCAAAGCAGATGAAGCTAAGCATAAAATTTACCGGAAGCTACGGAGCATTAAAAAATTTCTTGCTATTTTTAAAAGGGTATGACAAGAAAATAGTAGTTCCAACAATTAAAATTAATTTAAAATCTGAAACAGATTTATCAGGAGAGATGCAACTTGAATTCTATGGAATGTCACCGCTTAATGATTTAGCAGAGGAATATTTGAAATGGACAATAGTAAATGTATATGGAAAAGAAGCACCATTTAGTAAAGGCGCTGCAACAGGAGCTTATTCTTCTACATTGGAAGAGCAAAGTCAAAAGGAAAATAAAAATGATTTTGCTATGATATTGAGGTCACCAACTTCGGATTTACCAACATTGACCATGGGGAAATCAAATGATGAATCAAGATTGAGTTATCTATATTCTGATATTGATAGCCTTGAAGATGTAACAATTGAGCTTATAGAGAAGGATGAAAAATATTATTATAAGTATAAAACTTCTAAAGATAGTTATCCAAAAGATGATCCTTTAGGAAAAGAATTTATACCAAGTTCAGGTAACATATTAATAGATATTTTAAGTGAACAAAGGATGGGGACAAGTGATGTTTCAGGAGTAAAGTTAAAAATAGTAAACAATACGAGCAAAGAAGTAAATGTAACTGTAAGAAGTGATGATTCTAATAAACCAAGGGTAACTATAACTAGTGAAGGGAAGACAGTTAATGTTACTAAAAAGTAGGTGGTTAAGGTGAATTCTAAGAATAAGTGCAATAATGGCTTTACACTTATTGAGGTAATAATTAGTGTTGCTATTTTGGCAATGCTAATTATTCCTTTGGCTAACTCAATAATACAATCTGTAAAAATAGGTAAAACCAGTGAAAGAAAGCAAACGGCAGCTTTTGAGGGGCAAAAGATATTGGAAGAGTTTAAGAGTTATAAGAGTTTTACACTTAGTGGCAAAGAGCTGGAATTGCTAAATGGGTCTAAAATAAAGCAAGATAGTAAAAATAAAGGAGTATATAATGGGGATTTTACTTATACAAAGGGGAAGGATGATTATAAAGTAACAATAAATATGGAACAGGAAAAAGAATTGAAAAATAATGATGAAAGCAAAACACCGGTTTTTATAATTAATTTACCTAAAGCTGGTGAACTTAGTACAAAGCAAGATGGACAAGATGAAGTTTCTGATAGCTTTTCTAGCGATGCTAAAAATATTATGGCTGAAATATCAAATGGAAATCAAACAGATTATACTATGAGGTTTACCTATAAAGATAATAATGATATTGATAATTTGATAGATGAATTTACTAATATTAAAGATTTAGATTCTGAAAACATAATAATAAATGTGGGAAAAGACTATACAAAAGAACTTAATATTAATATAAAAAATAGCACAGTAGATAGTAGTGGAAAAAATTCTATAAAGTTAAATGTTATAACCAATATTGATGAAGCAGATGATGAAAAAGCGAGAGGTATTATTAATGTAGAATCTATTTTAGGAGATGTTGTTATTAGAAAAAATGGAAATACAACAAACTATGAGAAGATAGGTGATTTGTATAATATTAATGTTCAAGTCCAATTAAATGGTGAGATACTTTTTAATAGTTCTGTATCACAAAATATTGAAATTAAAAAAACGCTATCACACTAGGGGGGAGTATTATGAATAAATGTGTGAAGAAAAAAGGATCTAGTTTGATAGTTGTAATAGCAGTTACATCAATAATTTTTGTTTTAGCAATAGCTATGCTTGGAATGATGGTTACTGGATATAAAAGTAGGGTAGCTGAAAGTAAGAGATTACAAGACATGTATGAATCGGATTCGCGTCTTGATGTAGTTTATAACATAATTAGAAAAACTTCAGAAGCAACAATACTTAAGGCAGGAAAAGATGTTGAAACTGAAGAAGATGAAGATAAGCAAAATAAAGATTTTAAGAATAATTTCTACAATTACCTGCTTAGTGGGTTAGATCTTGTAGATACAAGCCAAACATATCTTAAACAATGTATTTTAGATTTTAAGTATCCAGAGTATAAGGTAGGAGGAAAAATTGATTTTATATATCTAGATAATAAGTATAAAGATGCGGATATTAAAATAACTGAATTTAATCATGTAGAAAGTGAAAAAAAGATTTGTATTACTGTGCAATCTACATTTGAAACTAAGGGGGAGAAAAATAAGAATAGCAAGACAATTGAAACAAAGTTTGTGATAAACTCTCCAGACTATAAGAGGATAGATGTAAGTAAAGGGACTGATATTGAAATGAGCCCAGTATATGATGGGAAAATTATTACTGCTGATGGAGATATGACTGATGAAAGTAATAAGATTAAGGCAAAGGGGAATATATGGGTAAAAGGTATAGGAACAGGGAAAATGAATAATTATTCTGTTGATAAATATAATGGTGGAATTAAGCTAAATGGGGTTGGTTCAGATGTAATAGATGAAAAAGATTTCCCTACGTTGATTGGAGATATTTATACTGCAAGAACTGTAAATATAGGTGGAAGTAAAACGAGTGCAAAAATAAGTGGAAACATTTATTCTTCAAATACTTATTTAGGAGGAAGTGGATCAGCAAGTGATCTATTAACAATTAGCGGGGATTTGATAACAAACAATGACTTGACTTTAGATTCAGCTGGAAGTAATGCAGTAATGAAAAACTATTACGGCATAAATGATAAAACTGTTGATTATAGTAAGGAGCCTGATCTTGCAGCACGAGAGTCTAGTTGTATTATAGTTAATAATACAGATGCAAAGTTAACTGTAAGTGAGGATGCTTGTATTATGGGAGTAGCATATATTGATACTAAGGAGAAATATCAAACAGGAGAATCTGTTGCAATTAAAGGAAATTATGTTGCATATACAGATCCAGGTACAAGCGATAAAGTTATTTTAAAATATTATGATCCTCTTCAATTGATTGAATTTAAAGTAAATGCAACTCTTCAAGATAAAGTTAATCACTTTGTCAATTTTTTCGATGTGAGAAATAGTAATAGAAGTAATAATATTGAAAAGGCAAAGGGGATAACTTTTAATAAGATATATTCTGCTGGAGCATATGTTGATAATAATGGAGCTCATGGAAATGCAACTTTGGAAGAGCAGGCAGAAAATGAAGTAAAGGGATATAGTAGAAGTATAGATAGTAAGAAAGATGAGTTTACAATAAATGTATTAGCTATGGGTTCTACATTTGGACTAACACCTACGGATAGTAATAACTTAGTTGGTAATATATATAATCAAGGAAAGGTTGTAAGAACAGTTGGAGATCATAGTGATAATGAAAATGAAAAAGAGGATATTGGAAACAATGCTGTTCAACAAATTGATTTTGGAAAAATTAAAGAAAAAAAATTTCAAATTGACGAATTAGATGATTTTTATGGAAAAGTAATTTTGAGAGGAAAAGGTGAAAAAGTAAAGATTACTCCAGGGAAAATTATAATAGATGATAATGAAAGTATTGATCTTAATGAAGAGGATATGAGAGCTCTTATAGTGACTAATGGTGATGTTCAAATAGATTCCAGCGACGGAGAGATAAATTTTACTGGAAATATAATAACTTCAGGCAATGTATATATTGAAGGAAGTAATATTATTAATTTAGTTTACGATAAAGATGTGACAAATCATATATATGCCATAAATAAAAAATATTTAGATGAAATATTTATAAATAGAATAACAGATCCAAAGGTTCATGTGAATTTTAAAGATGATATAGCAGGAAGTTTAATTGATTATGATGAAAATGGATATTTAAAGAAAGGGATATGGAAAATTATAAAGTAATGGGGTGAAATAAGTGAAAAAAAAATCTAGGGGAGTTACTTTAATTGAATTAATAATCGTTATATCCCTTACACTTGTTATATTTGGAGCAGCACTTACTTTTTGGATCATTAACAATAGAAGTCTTACAAAGGCAGATTTACAAAACACATTACAAACAGAAGGCAAGGATATTGAGGAGAAGTTACTTAAAGTAGGAACTGAATCAAAGGAAATAACAAGTATAGTTAAGTTTCCTGAGGATAAGGAGGTTATTAACGAAAAGTTAGGTTCAATATCGTTAGATAGTGATGATAAGTTTAAGATTAAAAATATAGTTTTCAATTCATCTGAAAATATAAGTGAAATTTTATTAGATGGTAGGACTTTAAAAATCATAAGCTCTTCTGGAGAAAAAGTGCTTTCAAAAAATGTTGAGGAACTAAAAGTTAAACCATTAAATTTAAATCAAATAGAAAATAAAAACAACAAAATGGTAAGAGAATTAAATGGCTTTGAGATTTCTATGATATTAATATTAAAAAAAGGATCAGTTACAGTAAATAATCCTGTTAGTGTAGTAGTAAAACTTAGAAATAAGGATGAATTTGTAACAGAGGCGGAGAATGAAGGAAAAGAATTGAGTGATAGATTATATAGAAGTATATATAGATCACAAGGATTTAAGGAGATAATTGGTTTATCAGGTAGTGAAGATATAAAAGATAAATTACTTAGTGACCTAACATTAGGGGACAAGGATGAACTACAAGTTACTAATGTAGTATTAAAGCAATATGATGGTTATAATATAACAATTTCAAAAAGTGATAAAAAATTAGAAATTATTAATGGCAATGGAGATAAAAGTACTATATCAAATAATGTAAAGGAATTTAAGATTATACCAATAGGCATAGAGAAAAAAGATAGAAAAACTACAAGATTTAGTGATTTGCCAGGATTTCAAATTTCTGTGATGTTAAGTTTTGACCAAGGTCCTAATAATAAAACATATCCTGTAAATATAATTGTTAAATTTTCATCACCTTAAATAATATCTTCAATTAATGAAGTACATTTAAGCTAATAGATGGGGGAGAGAAATGGAAAGAAAAAATAGGGTGGGTTTAGTTACCTTAAGTGTTTTTATATTTACCATGTTTATATCAGCAATTGGATACTATGTTTTTGCTAAAGAGGGAAGCGGAGATATAAGGGAACCTTTATTTGACGTAGTGGCATCAGAAAAAGGAAATTATAGTCCAGGTAAAGAAATCCCAGTAAAGTGTAAAATTGATATATCTTCTTTTAAAACCGATGAAGAGGAAGTGAGTTTTAGTGATATGGAGTTCTTTTTAAGTAATAAGAACGTAGTATCAGATAGAAATGTAAATTTAGATAACTTAGCGCCAGGTACTATAATTTATTTAGAAGGTAAAAGTGAAAAGATAAATGACTATACTCAGAAAATTATAGATGGATATTTTAAGAAAACTACCATCGAATTTTGTTTGTACTTTCAAGTAAATAAGCTTCCTAAAGATGCTGATGGAAAGGAGTTAAATGTAATTATTGATGATAGTTTATTGAAAAATTCTTTTATTACTTGTAATAATCGGAAGATATATTTTAAAGAACTAAGTCAGACAAGCAGTATAAACGTTAATGTAGCAGGAGAATCTTCAAATAATGTTATACCCGCTATATCAGCCACATGTAAAAATGCAAAACCTAATCCAAGTATTCTAAATGAAAAAGTTAATGTAACTTATGAAATAAATGCAGAAAATTTTAGTTATCCAAATATAATTGATGGGGGCACAGATACAATAATTTTGGTTGATAATTCAAATTCTAATAGCGGCGGCGAAAATCAATCTGTAATTAAAAATGAGTTGTGGAATAAATTGTCGGGTCAAAATAATCTTAGAATAGGAAAAGATAAATTTGGAATAGTATCTTTTTCTGACAGTGTTGTAGGTTATAAAACTGTTCCGGATAACTTGCGTAATGAGGATAAGATTCCAGGAAGACAGGATGATGAAGTAGAAAAGGAATTAGCTTCTTATTTGACAGATTATTATACTCAATATAATGATAGAACTTTGAAGGGATGCAGTGGTATGTTTTCAGACCCAGAGTGTAATGGATTAACCTGGAACGGCGGGAATGGAAAAAAGATAGTAGAAGGATTTAAAAAAGTAAAAGAAATATTCGATGAAAAGGATAGAAGAGATTTAGCAAAAGGGTTAAAGCCAACTATTAAAAATGTAGTTTTAATAGTATCAGGAAACCTTAATTACCCTGAAGATAAGACTAAACCTTATCAAATAACAGAAGAGCAAGTTAAAGAAATAAGAGGCTATAATTACAATGTTTATACACTTCAAATGAACCCAAGAGAAACTTCCAAGGATGATTTAAGTGTGGAGAGATTTCATAAAAGTATAGGGGGATTAGAAGGTGATTTTTATAGAAATGAAAAGTATATAAATGAATCGCATAATTTTTTAATGGATTTTGTTGCTAAAAGCATTGTTAAAGGAAAGCCGAAAGCATATGAGTTTAAAAACTTTACCTTAACGTTTGATTTAGGAGACAGCTTTGGTAAAACATCAGGAAAGCCTATATCAGATAGGATTATAGAAAAAAATATGGATAACATTAAGTTAGTTTCTGTACGAGATGAGAATGATGTATATAAGCCATATTGGTATGTGAAAAATGATAAAGGAGAGTATGTATTACTTGAAGATGGTGCAAGCAAAGAAAAACTTCAAGTTAATTTTGATGTTTATCCCAAAGAAATTGGAGATGATTTAAATTTTAAGAAAAACGGAAGTTATGTTCATTATAATGATGTTCAAGGTAATCCGGTAAAACATTTAATAAGTGATCCACATATAAGAGTTATAGATCCAGCAACACCAAGATATCATGGACTAGATAATGGTACAAGTGGAGATAGTATAATTATTAAGAGCGATGATACTAATATAGCTAGTGGAACAAATGCAACAATATTAACCTATGCAAATGTTTATGCAAAAGATGTTAAGTTAGAATTGATTTTAGATTCCAAATTGAATTTTATTGGACAAGATGCTAATTTGTATATATATAGGAAGGGAGAATATATAGATAAATTAACTGTACCTTGTATTGATGAAGTACAATCAGATGGTAAGTCAATTAAGAAGTTAATTATAAATAACATGCCAGATAGTTGGCAGCGTGGAGATATTGTATTATTAAAGTATATGGTTAGAGTTCCTAAAGATTCTGAGGAAGGCGATAAATATATTAATACTGCAATATATTCAAGAGTAGTTGAAGGTCTGGAAGAAAAAACATTTAAGGGCAATCAATTGTTTACTATAATAAGTGCAGAACCACCAAATTTATTTTAATGTAATTTATGACACACTTCGCTTTAGGATATGCTAATAAGGAATCGTATTCTAAGTGAGGTGTTTATTTTAGAAAATAAGTAGATATAAATTGCAACAAAGTTGAAAAATTTGGTATAATATAAAGTATAACTAAAGGAAAAAGGAGAAATTTTCATGAGATTTTTAGCTGATAGCAAAGAATATTCTTTAGATAAGGAACATTTTGGTGATTTCTTAAATGATGAAGAAAATCCTATTAAGGATATTGATGAAGACTATATATTAGAGATATTAAAAGGAAAGAAATTGGATTTTGAAAAAGCTTACTATAATTATTCTTGTGTAAATTGTAAATCAGAAAAACAAGGAAAAAGCAAAGCATATGAGTTTTATGAATATCACTTTTATCTTTATACAAAAGATGGCGTTGTAGTTTCTAATAGCTTTCAAACAGAAGAAGGAGAGAGTTATGCAAGATTAGAAAAGGTAGGAAAGGTCAATAATAGTTATATAGTAAGCATAATTATTTGTGCCGAATGTGGCTATTTTGAAATAGAAATAGAAGAATTTGAAGTATAAGGAGATGTAGTATCATGGGGGGAAAGTTTTTTAAACTTACATTAGCAACAATTCTTGCAAGTTGCATGTTTTTAGTAGGTTGTGGAACTAGTAGTAACAAATCAGAAAGTAGTGGAAAAGATAGTACAGAAAATAAATTACCTGTAGCAACTATAACTATCAAAGATTATGGTAAGGTTAAGGCGGAATTATATCCAGAGTATGCACCAAATACAGTTAATAATTTTATTTATCTTGCCAATAGTAATTTTTATAATGGATTGACATTTCATAGAGTTATTAAGGATTTTATGATTCAAGGTGGAGATCCTAAGGGAAATGGAAGTGGAGGACCTGATTATACAATTAAGGGCGAGTTTCCAAACAATGGATTTAAGCAAAATACGTTAAAACATACAGAAGGTGTGTTATCCATGGCTAGAAGTAGTCAAAAAGATAGTGCTGGAAGTCAATTTTTTATTATGACTAAAGAAGCTAGCCATTTAGATGGCGATTATGCTGCATTTGGAAAGGTTATAGAAGGTATGGATGTAGTACATAAAGTTGAATCTGTTCAAACAGGAAACAACGATAAACCTGTAAAAGAGGTAGTGATTGAATCAATTAAGGTTGATACCAATGGAGTAGATTATAAAGATCCAGAAAAGATGTAGTTGTACACTCATAAATATTATTATTAAGAGCCATAATATTTATGAGGAGGGATAGTGTATGACTAAAAGTAAACAGCCTAACAATGGAATGCAAAAAGGCGTGAGAAGACAAAAGCTACATAGGGATCAAGATAATGTTGGGGATGAGAAGAATCCTCCACAATATGAAAACCATAATGGGGAACCTATTTATTAGATTATTTTGAACTTAATAAGAACTAAAAAACTGTCTAAATACAAGACAGTTTTTTTAGTTAAGTGTAAAATATGACTTAGAAAAGTTTATTTATGGCAAGAATCATAAGTATTACTCCAGAGAGCCAAGAAAGGTTAATATTAGATTTTTCTAGTAGTTTTTTACCAATAAAAACTCCAAGTAGTACGATAATAATACCGATTATAAAGCAAAGAATAATTGTTCTAATATATCCCCCGCCAGCTAAACTGCTTCCAAAACCTACAGCCAAGCTATCAAAAGAAAGGGCAGATGCTAAATATAATGATTCTTTAGCAGTTAAGATCTTTGATTTATCAAAATCTGCCTTAGTTTCATCTGCATATACTTGTAATACAAAATTAATATCAAATATTTTGAATTTAAGAGGCTTGTCTAAGGCATTTTTTTGCTGGATATAATTTTTAAATAAACCTTCAAATAATCTATATATACCTAAAATCATCAGTATGGAGAAACTTAATAGGGTCGGTAAGCTTCCAGGCAAAAAATCTTTAATAAAACCCCCAGCAAAAATGGATACACCAAGAAATAATGAGCCAATACTACTGATAATTATAGATGAGAGAATTGGTATTTCTATTTTATTTGTACCATAGGCAATACTAGCAACAAATGCATCTATACATACTGATAATACTAGTAAAAGTGATTCAATCATAACTCATACCTCGACAAAGTTCTAGTTAATAATATAGTATGAGTCATAAATAGTTTAGTTACAAAATAAACTCCCTAATTTAGTTAGGAAGTTCATTTTGTGCTGTATAAGTTTCTATATTATTTTGTTTTATCCATTCACTCCAAGTTGTTTTTAAATTATCATGATTATCTCTATTATATTGGTAAAAGTTTTTTAGAAACTCTATTTTAGAGTCATTTTTAGGAAGGGTAATATCTCCTAAAACTTCTTGTCTCTCTATAATATTATTCAATTCAGTGTTATTTGAATTTTTCATAATATCATACATAATCATAAACATGGTAGTTCTTTCATCTCCCAGCTTACAATGAAAATGGAGCCAAGTATCTTTTTTTAGAGTACTTGTATATTTTACAAATCTATCTACCATTTCATCAGTAGGTCTTTCTCCTTCCTTAACTGGAATTCTAAAATACTTTAAGTTATTTGGTCTAATTAATTTTTCTTCATTTTCTACCAAAGTAGGGGTTAGAGAATGTTTTCCATCACTAAGAGATATTGATTCTCCAAATGTAACATTAGATAAAAGTTGATTTTCTTTTTGGTTTATATCATTTAAGCATAAGCCTTCATTACAGATTGTATCATAATAACTTACAGCATTGCCATTAATGAAGCCGTGAGATTCTTGCCTTAGATCTATAATTACGACAGGTGGTGGCGTATTTAAATTTTCTTTAAGTCTTAATAATGAAAGTGATGTAAATTGAGCACTTCCAGATATATTTAAAGTATCAAGACCAATAAGTTCTAGATTTTTATCTTTTAACTTGCTTAAGTCAGAAGTTTTTCTAAAATTAAGAGGGAGAGTATCCTTATTTTCAAAATCTAAGGAAAGACTTGGGGTAGATTCAGATTTTGTATAAGAAGCACTTTTAGGTTTGTCTAAATTTAAAAATAATATTAAAAAAAATGATAGTATAAAGGCAAAAAATAGTTTAAATTTGTGTTTCATAAAAAGATCACTCCTAAAATATATCTTACGTTATAGTATGTGGAAGTGTGTAAATAAATATGTAAAATATAAGTTTCTTTTATGTTATAATTATTAACATAGATTAAGAATAAAAAACGGAGGATGAGTTTTATGTACAAAATCATTGCATTAGATATGGATGGAACATTATTAAATGATGAAAAGGTAATAACAGATAAAACAAAAAATGCTCTAATAGAAGCAAGAAAAAAGGGAGTTAAGGTAGTTTTAGCTTCTGGAAGACCAGTAGATGGATTAAAGAGGTATTTAAATGAATTAGAATTAGTTGAAGACAATGAATTTGTACTTAGTTATAATGGATGTTTAGTACAAAAGACAAAGGGAGAAGAAATAATCTGTGAGGTAGGACTTACAGGAAAAGATCTTCATTATGCATATGAATTAAGCAGACAATTAGGTGTAAATATACATGCATTCTCGCCTACCAGAGGACTAATAACTCCTAAAGTAAGTAAGTATACAGAAGTTGAAGCAAATATTAATGATATAGATATAAGAGTATGTGATTTTAACACTATTGAAGAAGATGAGCATATAGTTAAAATAATGTTTATAGATGAACCTGAAATTTTAGATAAGGCCATTGCATCATTACCAAGTGAAATATATGAAAGATATAATGTAGTTAAGAGTACACCATATTTTTTAGAAATAATAAATAAAGAATCAGGAAAAGGTGTTGGATTAAAAGCATTGGCAGACTATTTAGATATTCCTAGTAAAGAAATAATAGCAGTAGGGGATGCAGGAAATGATTTAGATATGATAGAGTTTGCTGGTCTTGGTGTAGCTATGGGAAATGCAACGGAAAAGATTAAAGAAATTGCTGATTATATAACTGGGAAGAATACTGAAGATGGAGTTTTAGAAGTAGTCGAGAAGTTTATATTAAATGATTAATAAAAAGTTTATGCTTGTTAAATAGTAATTAAAATGACTATCACTATGAGGAGTGATAGTCATTTTTGGTAAAATATTAGAAGTTCTCAGATAATAACATCTGTATAGCTAAGAAGAAACAGAACAATGTTAGTAGAGCTTTGTATTAATAAATTATTCTGCAACAGGTATAAATTCAAAATTTAAAACGTTAAAAAGTCCTTTATCAGTAATTTTGATATCTGGAATTACTGGTAATGATAAAAATGATAGTGTCAAGAAAGGATTAAAATCTATATTTGGGGATACTTCTTTTAGTGATATATAAAGTGAAGTTAGATCATCTAGTAGTTCATTAAAAGGACGAGCAGTTATTAATCCCGCTATTTCTAATTGAACGGATGAGAGCACTTTACCATTACTTACAATTACTATTCCGCCACCGATATCCTTAAGATTTTTTGATGCCATAAGCATGTCACTATCATTTGTTCCACAAACGATTAAGTTATGGGAATCATGAGCTATGGTAGTAGCAATTGCCCCTTTTTTGAGGTTAAGACCTTTTAATACACCAATACCTATATTGCCAGTATTATTATGTCTTTCAATGACAGCTACTTTTAAATAATCTTGTTTTGTAGATGATACAAATTCAGATCCCATTTCTAATTCAGATATTTTAATTTTTAGATGGTTACTTTCTAGTTTGTTCTTATTTATTTCTATAATATTTAAAAAGTTTTTATTTTCTATATCAATTTTAAATGATGATTCGCTTAATTTCGGTAGTTTTATTGTGTTTTTAAAATTAGTTAAATCTATTTTTGAAGTTTCTTTATAAACAATTGTATTATTGGAAACTACAAGTTTACCATCCTTATAAACTTCACTAATTTTAAAGCTATTTAAGTCATCTAAAATAATAAAATCAGCTTTATATCCAGGGGCAATTGCACCCTTGTTTCTAAGTCCATAACATTCACAAGGGTTAATGGTTGCCATTTGAATGGCAGTAGAAGGATTAAGACCAAATTCTATGGCTAACCTAATTGAGGAATCTATAGTTCCTGTTGCAATTAAATCATCTATATGCTTATCATCAGTACAGAAGCAAAGTCTCCTACTATTTTTAATAGATGCTATGGAAATTAACTCCTTTAAATTTTTAGCAACTGTACCTTCTCTAAGGAATATATACATTCCTCTTCTGAGTTTTTCAATAGCTTCATTAGCATTAGAACATTCATGATCAGTTCTAATATTTGCAGTACAATAAGCATTTATGTTATCTATGGTAAGTCCCGCTCCATGACCGTCAATTATTTTATTTCTTTTAATAGAAGATAAAAGTTTTGCAATCATATCATCTTTACAATTTGTTACTGATGCACAATCCATCACCTCACCTAATCCTAGAACTTTTTTATTGTTATATAGAGGTATTAAATCTTCATTATTAAGGATAGCTCCAGAATTTTCAAATGGTGTTGAAGGTACACAGGAAGGAAGCATAAAGTAAAAATCAAAAGGAATGTTTTTACTAAGATCCATTAAAAGCTTAATACCTTCTATTCCAAGGACGTTTCCGATTTCATGAGGGTCAGCAATAAGAGATGTTACTCCATGGAGTAAAGCTATTTTGCTATATTCATTAGGAGTAGTTAGAGAGGATTCTATATGAGCATGAGCATCAACAAGTCCTGGACAAATATATTTATTAGTACCATCTATTGTATTTTTACCAGTATAATTACCAATACCAACTATATATTCATTTTTTATTGCCACATCACTTATGAATAGATCTTGTCCAAATGTATCTACAATAGAAATATTTTTTATTATTAAATCACAAGGAATTTCCTTTGAAGCTCCTTTAATTTGTTCAGTAAAGTTAATTTTTTTCATATTTTACCACCTCTATGTTATCTTATATTGTGTGAAATTTAGTTTGATCGAAATTAATTATATTGAATCTATGATACAACTTTATGAAAAATAATCAAGCTTTTTTTATTATTTCTTAATAATGATATGATAAATTAGATGAATATGATAAAATCCATAGAATAATTAAAGAAAAATTTTTTGTTAACATTTATCATATTTTATGCTTTAATATTAAAGATAAAGGGGGCGATTAATATGCCAATAAAAATACCATCAGAATTACCGGCATATAAAGTATTAAGTAATGAAAATATTTTTGTTATGAATAACGAAAGGGCTAATACTCAAGATATAAGACCACTTAAGATAGCTGTATTAAACTTAATGCCAAAAAAAATACAAGCTGAAAATCAAATATTAAGATATTTATCTAATACACCTCTTCAGGTGGAAATAAAGCTAGTACAAACTAAGAGTTATACTTCTCAGAATACACCAATAGAGCATTTAGATAAATTTTATAGTTATTTTAATGAGATAAGAGATGAAAAGTTTGACGGGTTAATTATTACCGGGGCACCAGTTGAACGATTAGAATTTGAGGAAGTAGCTTATTGGGATGAATTAAAGGAAATTATGGAATGGAGCAGGAGCAATGTATTCTCAACATTACATATTTGTTGGGCTTCACAAGCAGGGCTCTATTATCATTATGGCATTCCAAAATATTTATTAGATGAAAAGAAATTTGGAGTATTTTCACATAGAGTTAATGACGAAAAAGCAGAATTAACTAGGGGACTTAGTGATATTTTTTATGCTCCGCATTCAAGACATACAGAAGTAAGAAGAGAAGATATTGAGAAAGTTGAAGAACTTCAAATACTTTCTGAATCTGATGAAGCTGGTGTATTTATAGTTGCAACTAGAGATAATAGAAAAATATTTATAACTGGACATCTAGAATATGACAGAAATACATTAATGGATGAATATTATAGAGATAAGGAGAAAGGTATGGAAATTAATATTCCTAAAAATTATTTTCCAGACGATAATCCTGATTTAGTTCCATCTATGAGATGGAGAGGAAGTGCACATATAGTTTTTGCTAATTGGCTAAATTATTGTGTATATCAAAATACACCTTTCAATATTTCAGATATAAAAAATAGCTAAGGGGGAGCTAATGAAGTATTTCAAATCAATCCGCATTTTGAGACTTACGGAAAAAGAACTTAAAATAACTTGGGAAGATGAAAATGTTAACAATGTTAGTATCTTTGCTTTAGTAGGGAATACTGAAATTTTCTTAACAAAGGTAAATGGTGTTAATGAAGTAAAGATTACAGATCCTGATGTGGAAAGAAGAAATCTTTTTATATTAAGAGCAGAAGGGTACCATCATGAAGTAGTTGGAGAAATCCTATTACCATTTGAGGGAATACATCATTTTAGAGATATAGGAGGATATAAAAGTGAAGATGGTAGGAGAGTAAAATGGAATACATTTTATAGATCAGATAAATTGTCTTCACTAACTGCCTCAGATATAAGGTATATTAAAAATTTAAATATAAAGACTATATTAGATTTTAGGTCTTTACGAGAAGTAAGGGAGAGCCCTGATATAGCCATTAAGGGAATAGAATATATAAATTTATCAGCAATGTCGGTTATGGATAAAATTGAAGATGATTTTGACATGATGTCTATATTTTCAAATGATATTGCAAGTGAAGAGATAGAGAAAATTTTAGTTAAGGGATATAGTTCCATGTGTTTTAATAATCCTGCATTTAGAGAACTAGTCTATTGCTTGGAAAATGAAAAAAGATTGCCGATTGTGTTTCATTGTTCAGCAGGCAAGGATAGAACTGGTTTTGCTGCTGCACTAATTCTTTCTATATTAGGAGTTCCTGAAGAAACTATTATGGATGATTATTTAAAAACTAATTTTTATAGAAAAGAAATAAATAAAAAAATAATTTCTAAGATTCAGGAAAGAATAATTAATAAAGATAGAATTAAGCTTTTAAAATATATGTTAGAAGTAAAAAGAGAGTTATTAGAAGCTTCATTCGAAAGTATAAGAAATAGATATGGTAATATAGATAATTATCTTGAAAAAGAATATGGGCTTACAAGAAAGAAGCGAAAGGAATTAAAAAATAGGCTATTGTATTAATAATTGCAAGATTCTATATCTAGTAAGCAAGATTTATATTACTTAAATAAACTAAAGAAAAAGGATAATGGAGTGGATTTTATGGAAAAGCAGAGAGAAAGATTTTCTTCAAGTTTAACGGCATTTCTTGCAACATTAAGTTCAGCTGTAGGTCTCGGGAATATATGGATGTTTCCTTATATGGTAGGTGAAAATGGTGGCGCAGCATTTATTATAGTTTATTTATGTTGTGTGTTTTTTATAGGATTACCTACTTTAATAAGTGAATTTTCCATAGGAAGAGGAACTAGAAAAAATCTTTTAGGAGCAACAAAAATTGTAACAGAAAATAGAGTTTTTAGAAGTGTAGGAATTATAGGAATTATAGCTTCATATTCCATATTGTTCTTTTATACAGTTGTTGGTGGTTGGGTATATTCATATGTATTTAAATCTATAATAGGCACTTTTAGAGGAATAACAGCAGAAGGTACAGCTGAAATCTTTAGAGCAACAACATTAAGTATGGTAGAGCCTATAGCATGGCAATTAGCAATAGTTATAGTTGCTTCTATTATACTGGCTTTTGGTGTAAAGAGTGGTATAGAAAAGATAACTAAAGTAGCAATGCCATTACTTGTTATACTTCTTATAATATGTGCAGGTAGAAGTTTGACTCTTAGTGGAGCTATAGATGGAATTGTATTTTTGTTAAAACCTGATTTTTCTAAAATTTCATTTGAGGTAGTTTTAACGGCTTTAGGGTTAGCGTTTTTAAAGTTATCCATAGGAACTGGTTCAATGACTACATATAGTAGTTATTTTACAAGCGATAACAGCCTTATCGGAACAGGAACAAAGTTAGCATTTGCAGATACAGGGGTGTCGTTGCTTGCAGGACTTGCAATATTTCCAGCAGTATTTTCCTTTGGATTAGAACCTACAGGTGGACCAGGATTATTATTTAATACACTACCATTAATTTTTGAAAAGGTCCCAGGCGGGGAAGTATTATTAGTTATATTTTTCATGCTTACAGCGATGGCAGCAACTATGGCTACTATTTCAATAATAGAGGTTTTAATAGCTACATTTATAGAAGAATTTAAGTTTACAAGAAGAAAAGCCATAATAATAAACTTATTTATAATAATGTTTATAGGATCTTTGACGGCACTATCAGTAGGTGAAGGTGCTCTTTTAGCAGAGTTTAAAATATTTAATTATAACTTATTTGATTTATTTGATGTACTTACCAGCAAAGTGTTACTACCACTAAATGGATTGTTGTTTGTGATTTTATGTGGACACTTTGTAAAAAAAGAGTATATGAAAAAAGAATTAACTAATGACGGTCTTTTAAATAATAAGGCGTTGGCGGATTCAGTGTATTTTAATATAAAATACATTACTCCTGTGCTAATTATTATAGTTTTTATAAAAACTTTTATTTAAAAGTGGTGTTAAATATTGTATAATTAAGAAAAGTCCATAATTGGACTTTTTTTAGTTAACTAATTTATGAGTTATAAATAAATTAGTAAAAAGTGATATTTCCACTTATGAGGAGGTTTTTATGAAGGGAAAAATTTTAATTTGTGATGATGAAAAGGGTATATTGGAAATATTGGAGTTATATTTATCAAAGGAAGGCTATGATTTAGTTAAAGCAGTCAATGGAGAAGAAGCTATAAAAAGAGTAAAAGAAAATAGAGATTTAGATCTTGCAATTTTAGATATAATGATGCCTAAGATTGATGGATATAGGGTAGTGAAAGAAATAAGGGCTTTATATAATATTCCTATTATAATGTTATCAGCTAAAAATCAAGATTCAGATAAGATATTAGGATTAGATTTAGGTGCAGATGATTATATAACAAAGCCATTTAATCCATTAGAAGTGGTTGCTAGAGTTAATGCACAAATAAGAAGAAAGTATAACTTAAGTTCTAATGAAGAAAATAGGACAACCATTGTTATTGGTGACGTGTCTTTAGATTCTTATAATGTAAGAGTTATTGTACGTGGAGAAGAAATAGAGTTAACATCAATTGAATATGGAATATTAAAATTTCTTATGGAGAATGCAGGAAGAATACTTACAAAGAATCAAATATTCGAGACTGTGTGGAATGAAGAGTTTTTGAGTGGTGATAATACTATTATGGTTCATATTAGTAGATTAAGAGATAAGATAGAAGAGGATTCGAGAAACCCTGTATATTTAAAGACTGTAAGAGGATTAGGATATAAATTTGAAAAGAAGGTAAGGTAGTATGGGAAGAAAAAAAAATGAGCAACTTATGGTTGCTTTATTCAAATACTATATAACCTTTGTAATAATACTTGCTTGCATTTTTGTAGGCAGCTATTTTGTATTAGGGGTAAAGCTTTCTAATTACATAGAGGAAGGAAAGAATGTGCCCATATATAGTCTTATGAATGATGATTATTATGATTATAAAAATATAGATACTTCAGCTCTGAAAAGTATAGGAGGATATTTAGAAGTACTTGATAGTAATAAAAATGTAATCTATACAGATGGTAAGGCTAATAATGTTAAGAAAAGTTATACCGATAAGGAATTTGAAGATACTATTAGCATGGGAAATAAGGAATCTGAGTTTAATGTTATATGTAAGACTATAAATAAAAGTGAAGAAGAACATTATATAGCATTAATAATGATTCCTAGAGATAAGTTGACATTAACCTTGCATTTAAATAGTATGCCATATAGAGTTGGTAAACCATTGTACAAGGTGTATTTTAAGGTTATTGGAGCAGCTACTACTTTATTTTTAATAAGTATACTTATATATAGTATTTGGACTGCAAAGAAGATAAAGAGACCTCTTATGAAAATAGATGAGGCATTAGGAAAAGTTATTGAAGGTGAATATGAAGAAAAACTTGTTATTAAAGGGCAAAAGGAATTTATAGTTATAAGTGATACTATTAATTTCCTTATAGATAAATTAAAAAATAGTAAAGAAGAAAATGCTAGATTAGAGCAAAGTAAAACGAGAATGCTTATAGATTTATCACATGATATAAAGACACCAATTACTACCATTAGAGGTTTTTCAGCAGCACTTTATGAAGGACTTATTGAAGATGAAGAAAAAAAGGAAAGATATTATAAGACTATATATAATAAAGCAGAGCATGTCGGAGAACTAGTGGATGATTTATTTGAATATGTAAAAATGGATAGCACACAATATGTATTAAAACTAGAAAGTGTTGATATTTGTGAATTTACAAGACAAGTTTTAGTTAACTTCTATGATGAATTGGAAGAGAAAAACTTTGATCTTATAGTAAGGATTCCTGATGAAGCTATTAATTTTTCTATAGATGCAAGGTTATTTAGAAGAGTAATAAGTAACTTAATAGAAAATGCTATAAAATATAATCCTGAAGGAACAAAACTTAGAATAGAGATAAAGAATTTTAAAAGGTATTTGCTTTTAGAGGTTGCTGATAGTGGAGTAGGAATATCAGATGCTATTCGTGACAAGGTATTTGATGTATTCGTACGAGGTGATGAAAGTAGAAGCAGTGATGGAGGCTCAGGATTAGGATTAGCTATTGCAAAGAAAATAGTAGAAAATCATGGTGGAGAAATTGATTTATATACAGATAGAAAAGATGAAAGTACAGTTTTTTCAATAAAAATGTTTAGAAATACTTAATATAAGATTAGGATCTGGAGAATTTTGTTATTGTTCTCCAGATTTTTTTGTAGTATTAGCCACCTAGAGTAATATCTTGCGTATTATACCAGTTAAGAGCTTCGTCCAAGTCTTCAGGTCTATAATCAGGCCAAAAGTTATCGATAACGTAGAAGTCTGAATATACTGATTGAACGGGAAGAAAACCACTTAGTCTTCGTCTACCTCCCCATCGTATAATTAGGTCAATTCTTGAAATATCGTTTGATCGTATATTATTAACTATGTTCTTTTTTGTTTTATCAGAATTTTTTAATAAGTTTAAATCCCATTCCCAACCGTAATTAACTAAAAAATTAACTTTTGTACCTCCATGGCCAAAGGTTTTTCTATTTGTAAATGGTAGAAGTTCTTTAGGAAATGAAGGGGAATTGGTATTGCCTATAACTAATAGTTCAGAGTTCTCTTTTGAGAGAATTTTAACCGACTTTATACAAGCGTTGATAAATGCTTCCTTTTGAACAGCAGGTCTTTTAGTATTATCTACGGTAAAGCCGTAGAATGTAATTTCTTTAATTCCGTACTTTTCGCATTGTTTAAAAAGTAATAATCCAGGATTAATTCCAAGGGCATATCCTTTATCTTTAGTCAATCCGTTACTTAAAGCCCAGCGTCTATTTCCATCAGGGATTATACCAATATGATTAGGAATTCTCATATTTTTCACTCCTTTAATAATAACTTAGATATAGTATTAGCTTTAAATAAATTATTATCCATTATAGTTAAATAAAGTTTAACTTAGTAGGGGAATATGTAATATATCAATAAAATTCTTGGAATATAGTACTTCAAGAGGTAAAATAAAGATATACATAAAAGAGGGGAGAAAAATTTATACAAGATGTTTTAAAATAGTGGAGATTCCACTATTTTTTCTAGTATAATAAAATCAGTTTACATAAGCATAGATTTGGAGAGGTAGTATGATTGGATTAATAGCTATTAAAAGAGATGTTCAAATAAATATAAGAGAAAAGTTAACTATAAAAGAAAGCAAAAAAGAAGATATTATAAATGAATTATTAAAAAAAGTTGAGGAAGTTGTTATAGTAAGTACTTGCAATAGAACAGAAATTTATTTGAATCATTCTTTAGATAAAGATAAAGTAATAAAAGAAATATTCAAAATAAGTGATTGGGATACTGAACTTTTATCATATATATTTTACAGAGAAGGAAGAGATGTTTATAAACATTTATTTGAAGTTGCTTGTGGATATCATTCAAAAATTATGGGAGAAGATCAAATACTTGGTCAAGTTAAAGAAGCTCATAATTATTCTGCAAAATTAAAGGGAGCGGGTGGCGAACTAGGTAGGTTATTTCAAGAGGCAGTTACTTGCGGAAAGAAATTTAGAAAAGAAGCTAATCTTTTTGAAATACCGGTATCAGCTGTCTCAATTGCAGTAAATAGCTTAATAAAAAGAGAATGCAAAAAGGTAATGGTTATTGGTTATGGAGAGATCGGAAAATTAACTATAAAATATTTACTAAGCCATAAGATTAAAGATATATATTTGGTGCTAAGAGATTCTAAAAAAGCAGAAGAGTTAAATGGTGTTAATATACTTAATTTTAAAGAAAAAAGTAAATATATTAATGATATGGATGCAGTAGTTTCTTGTACATCCGCGCCACATGTGGTTATAAGTAGAAATAATATTGATGAAAAAGGTAAGGATATAATTATATATGATATGGCAGTTCCAAGAGATGTGGATGAAGATTTAATAAATATAGATAGGGTAAAAGTATTTAATATAGATGAAATAAGTAAAATTGAAGATGACAATAGAAGTTTAAGAGTCCAGAGAATGAATTCCTATAGATATATAATTGAGAAATATATTAAAGAATATGATGAGTGGATTAAGCTTAGAAAGCTATCACCAACAATAAGAAATTTAAAAGATAATGGTAAAAAGATAAGTGAAAAGAGGATATTAACTTTTGAGCATAAAAGTAAAAGCCAGGAAGATTTAGCACTTGCAAAAATGCTTATAAATAGTACTTCAGATTCATATGTAAATAGAGCAATAGAGGTATTGAAGGAGGAATGGCTAAAGGATGGTGGAGAAGAATGTTTGAGAATCATAAGGAAGATCTTTCTGGAGGAGAAATAAGTTTTTCGATGCTTTCTCTTTTATCAAGTAAATTAAGGGTAGGTATAATAGGGGCAGGTAAAGGTGGATATATAAAAGCCAAACATTTATTAGAAAGAGGTTGCTATGTAGAGGTTCTTTCAATTGATTACGAGAAGAAATTTGAAGAGTTGTTAAAGTATAATTTAAAGATAATAAGAGGAGAATATAATAAAAGTTTTATTTTAGATAAACATTTAATAATTATTGTTATAGATAATGATGAGGATATAAGAAGAATTGAGCACGATTGTAATAGTTTGTATAAAATATATATAAATTCAAAATCATTTACTGAAGGGATGGGGGCTATTCCAGTTCAGAAAGATATGAAGAATTTTATCTTAGGTATTAGTTCAAAAGGAGGGAATCCAAAAGGTTCATTAATGATGGGTGAAAAAGCGGAAAATTATTTAAAAAAGTATGATGATTTTATTGGATATACAACTTCTATTAGAAATAAAGCTAAAAAATTTCCTAATCTAAAAAAAAGTATTACGAATTTTATGGCTTCTGAAGATTTCTTTTTCTTTTTCGAAAAAGGCAAAGAGAATGTGGTGCTAAAATTATTTTATGAGGATGATATGATATTATATGAAAGATGAATTAAGAGAAATAGAAATATTTAAGAATTTAAAGGATGAAACAATAGAAAGTTTATGTGAAATATGTAACGTAAGAGAAATAAAAAAAGGTGAGCAACTTTTCTATGATAAATATAAGGTTAATACAATTTTTATATTATTAAGTGGGAAGGCAGTACTTTATAAAATAAGTGAAAAAGCACAAAAGAAAATTATTTTTATATTAGGAAAAGGAAGTATATTAAACGACGTTATTTTAGATGATTTACCAGCTTCAATTAATTGTGAGGTCTTTGAAGATGCAGAAGTACTATGTTTTCAAAAGGATAGCTTTATTAGAGTGATGGAAAAAGATTTTAGCCTCACAAAGGAAGTTGTTAATTCTTTAGCTAAAAAGGTCAGAAGGTTATATAGGCAACTTAAAAATTCTACCCCTATAAAGGTAGAAAAACGGGTAGCAGCTAAGCTTTGGAAGCTAGCAAAAGACTATGGAATTAATAAAGAGAGTGGAACAGAAATTAACCTAAAAATATCCATAACATATTTAGCGGATATGTTTGGAACGCAAAGAGAAACCATATCTAGAGCTTTAAAGGTCCTACAAGATAAAGAGCTCATAGTAATTAAAAATAAAAAATTTGTAGTAAAAGATTTAGATGATTTAGCTAAGTTTTTTAAAAAATAATTCTAACAAACTCTGTGATTATTCTCACAGAGTTTTTTTTATATTGTTATTATAATAACAATATAAAATTGTGATTATAATAACAAAGTAAAGGAAGGAGTGAATTTAATGTTTGGAGATGAAATTAAAAAAGTATCAGAATCAGCAAAAGCAAAGATAGGTCTTTTACGTAATAATATAGTTGGTTATTTTATAAGTTCAATGCTTGCTGGAATTTATGTTGGAATTGGAATTATGCTTATATTTACAATTGGAGGATTACTTAGTAGTGGTGGATCGCCATTAACAAAAATTCTTATGGGGGTGTCCTTTGGTGTAGCATTAAGCTTAGTTATAATGGCAGGAGCAGAATTATTCACAGGTAATAATTTTGTTATGGCAGTTGGGTTTTTAAAGAAGACGGTTACTTTAGGAGATAGTATAAAGGTTTGGATAGTTAGTTTTATTGGAAACTTATTTGGATCAATATTAACTGGGTATATGTTTTATTTAGCAGGTCTTTCAAATGGACCAGTAGGAGAGTTTATTGCAAAAACTACAGAAACTAAAATGCATTTAGGAGGATCTCAGTTATTTTTTAGAGGAATACTTTGTAATCTTTTAGTGTGTTTAGCAACTTGGTGTTCTTTTAAATGTAAAGAAGAATCTTCAAAGTTAATTATGATTTTTTGGTGTCTTTTTGCATTTATAACAACAGGATTTGAACATAGTGTTGCCAATATGACACTTATGACAATAGGTCTGCTTTCTCCATTTTCTGCATCAGTGTCAGTATATGGATATGGATACAATCTTCTATTTGTAACTTTAGGAAACATGGTAGGAGGAATAGTATTTTTAGCAATACCTTATTACATAATTTCAAGAAATAAGAATAAATAAGAGGTGGATCATGGGATATAAAATTGACTTAAACAGTATGAACTTAGTTTTAGATAACTTGTCAAAGGAATATGAAATCTATGCACCAAAAGTATTTAAGGGTGAAGGAAGATTTTCAGATACAGATAGAGTTAAATATGGAAAAATAGAAAAAATTCAAGAAGTGGAGTTTAATGCAAAATCTTCATTTTCATATAAAGAAGTTTTACTTCCTATAACACAAACGTTATTTTTCTTTACAGAGGATACAGTACAAGAACCAAAAGCTAAAGAAAAGAAAGTGCTTATATTTTTAAGAAGTTGCGATATACACGCATTAAAAAGGATAGATGATATTTATTTAAGAAATAAGTTTGTTGATCCATATTATAAAAAGATTAGAGAAAATGCAAAATTTATTTTAATGGGCTGTACAAAAAGTTATGAAAATTGTTTCTGCGTAAATATGGAGACAAATAAAACAGATGAATATAATGCATATATAAAAGTATTAGGCAATGAAGTGCTTTTAGATGTTAAAGATGAAGAGTTTGAAGATATTCTAAAGAATATAGAAACAGCTAATGAGGATGTAACTCCTGACTTTGTAGAAGAAAACGAAGTTAAAGTTAATATTCCAAATAATTTAGATCTTTCTGTTATGGATTCAAAGATGTGGAATGAATACTCTGAAAGATGTATAGCTTGTGGTAGATGTAATTTTGTTTGTCCAACATGTACATGCTTTACAACACAAGATATATTCTATAAGGATAATGGTAAGGCTGGAGAGAGAAGAAGAGTTTGGGCATCTTGTCAAGTTGATGGATATACAGATATGGCAGGTGGACATAGCTTTAGAAGAGCAAAAGGCGAAAGAATGAGATATAAAGTCCTTCATAAAGTTTATGATTATAAGAAGAGATGGGGATATCATATGTGCGTTGGATGCGGAAGATGTGATGATATTTGTCCTGAGTATATATCTTTCTCAAATTGTATTAATAAATTAGAAAAAGCTATGGATGAGGTGAAATAACTATGCATAATGAATATTTACCATTTGTATCAGAAGTTTTAGATGTAATAGAGCATACAAAAATAGAATTTACTTTTAGAATGTCATTTAAAGGTGATGTTAAGCCAGGTCAATTCTTTGAAGTTTCAATACCTAAGTTTGGTGAAGCTCCAATTTCAGTAAGTGGAATAGGTGAGGATTATGTTGATCTTACAATTAGAAAAGTTGGTAAGGTTACTGATGAAATATTCACTAAATATAAAGGAGACAAGTTATTCTTAAGAGGACCATATGGAAATGGGTTTGATATAGAAAATTATAAAGGAAAAGAAGTTGTAATAGTTGCTGGAGGTACAGGATTATCACCAGTTAAAGGGATAGTTGATTATTTTTCCAACAATATTCAAGATGCTAAAAAAGTAACTGTTATTTCAGGATTTAAATCTCCTAACGATATTTTATTTAAAAATGATATAGAGACTTGGAAGAAAAATTTGAATTTCATACTTACAGTTGACGGAGCAGAAGAAGGCTATACAGGGAATGTTGGACTTGTAACTAAATATGTAAGTGAACTAAAGTTTGATAATATAGAAGATGTAGAAGTAATAGTTGTAGGACCTCCTATGATGATGAAATTTACTGTACAAGAGTTTTTGAAACTTGGAGTAGCAGAAGAGCAAGTCTGGATTTCTCAAGAGAGAAAAATGTGTTGTGGAGTTGGTAAGTGTGGACACTGTAGAATTGATGATACATACATTTGTTTAGATGGACCAGTATTTAATTACTCAAAGGGTAAATTATTAAGGGATTAGGAGGAGCAAAGTATGGATATTAATACTAAAAAGTTAAAAAAGAATGCTTTTAGAATAACAAAACACAGAGGAATAACAGCTTCAAGAGTAAGAGTTCCAGGTGGACATTTAAAGGCAGAATACCTTGGTTTAATTCAAGAAATAGCAGATAAATATGGTAATGGAACAGTTCATATGACTACAAGACAAGGTTTTGAAATACCAGGAATTAAATTTAGTGATATGGATGCAGTAAATGAATTACTTCAACCAATAATAGCTGGATTAGAAATAAATCAAGAAGTTCCAGGTAAAGGATACACAGCAGCAGGAACAAGAAATGTTTCAGCTTGTATAGGAAATAATGTTTGTCCTTACGCAAACTATAATACAACTAATTTTGCTAAGAGAATAGAGAAAGAAATATTCCCTAATGATCTTCACTTTAAGGTAGCATTAACAGGTTGTCCAAATGACTGTATTAAGGCTAGAAACCATGACTTTGGTATTTTAGGTATGACAATGCCGGAGTATAATAGAGATAGATGTATTTCATGTGGAGCTTGTGTAAGAGCATGTAAGAAGAAATCTACTGAAGCTTTACATATGGAAAACTATAAGATTGAAAGAGATCATGATAAATGTATTGGTTGTGGAGAGTGTGTAATGAACTGCCCAACAGGTGCATGGACTAGAAGTAAAGAGAAATATTATAGATTAGTTATAATGGGAAGGTCTGGTAAGAAGAACCCAAGACTAGCTGAAGATTTTATAGTATGGGTTGATGAAGATAGTATAGTTAAGATTATAAAAAATACTTATGGCTATGTAGAGCAATATATTGATAAAGATGCTCCAGGTGGAAAAGAGCATATAGGATATATAGTTGATAGAACTGGTTTTATGGAATTTAAAAAGTGGGTTCTTGAAGGAGTAACTCTTTCTGATAAAGCTAAATTAAAAGAAAATATCTATTGGAGTGGAGTAAAATATTAAAATTTTACTTTATATAGTCTTATATTTATTACTTAAGTCTTAAGTAATGAATATAAGACTATTTTTCATAGTTTTAAGAAAGAATATAATTTATTGGACTAGATTTGACATAGAATATAAAATAGAATATAAGGAAAAATATACGTATTGATTACGAGGTGAATAATAATGGAGCTAATTATAGCTACTAGAAAGAGCAGCTTAGCACAAGTGCAGGCAGATAGAGTTATAGAATTATTAAAGAATAAAGAACATATAGATGCTAAAAAATTATTAATGGTTACAGAAGGGGACAGAAGACTTGATGTAACTTTAGATAAAATAGGTGGTAAGGGATTATTCACAAAAAATATAGAGACGGCATTACTTCAGGAAAAAGCTCATGCAGCTGTTCATAGCATGAAAGACGTACCATTTGATTTAGCAGAAGAATTTGAGCTTATAGCCTTGCCAGAAAGAGAAGATATTAGAGATGTGTTTATCTCAAGGGAAGGCATAAACTTTAAAAATTTAAAAAGTGGAGCTAAAATAGGAACTAGTAGCATAAGAAGAGGAAGGTTTCTAAAGGAAATAAGAAGTGATATAGAAATAGTTCCTATAAGAGGAAATGTTCAAACAAGGTTAGAAAAGATGAATGAACAAAAATTAGATGGAATAGTTTTAGCAGCAGCAGGTTTGAAAAGATTAAATTTAGAAAATATTATTACAGATTATTTTGATCCAAGAATTTTTCTACCAGCTATAGGACAGGGAGCTCTTGGTGTTGAGTGCTTAAAGAGGAGTAAGGTTAAAGAGCATTTTAAAAGGTTGGATTCTATAGAAACAAGAATAGCAGTTGAAGCTGAAAGAAGTTTTATGAAAGCTTTAAATGGAGACTGTCATAGTCTAATAGGTGCTTATACTAAACTCGAAGGTACGGACATATATATGATAGGTGCCTATGAAGTGAATAATAAGATTGTAAAAAAAGATATACGAGGCAAAGTAGAAGATAACATAGAGATTGGTAAAATCTTAGCTCAAAAAATATTAGGAGATGGTAGGTAAATTTATGGGTAAAGTATATATAATAGGAACTGGTCCTGGCGATGAAGAATTACTGACACTAAAGGCAGTAAAAGCATTAGAAAAATGTACAGCTGTTCTTTATGATAGATTAATATCAAATAATGTACTAAACTATTTAAATGAAGACTGTGAAATATATTACTGTGGAAAAGAACCAGGAGAGCACTATAAAACTCAAGAAGAAATAAATGAAATGATAGTGAAACTAGCGAAAAAAGGCCATATAGTTGGTCGTATTAAAGGTGGAGATCCTTACGTTTTTGGTAGAGGTGGGGAAGAAGTATTAACTCTTCAAGCTGAAAATATTGATTTTGAAGTTATACCAGGAATACCTTCACCCATATCTGTTTTAAATTATGCAGGGATACCTATAACTCATAGAGGGAAAGCTCAAAGTTTTCATGTTGTAACAGGAATGTCTGCAAGTGTTCTTAATGTTAATTTTGAAGCTCTAGCTAAAGAAGATGGAACATTAGTATTTATGATGGGATTAAATAACCTTCATGATATAATGGGAAAATTAATTGAGCATGGAAAAGATAAAGTAACACCAGCAGCAGTTATAATGAGAGGGACTTCATCAAAGCAAAAAAAAGTAGTAGGTACAATAAATGATATTGAAGAAAAAGTAATAGAGGCGGGCTTGAAGTCTCCATGTATAATAGTAGTTGGGGAAGTAGTTACTCTTAATGAATATTTAGCTTGGTATGAAAAAAAGCCTTTATATGGATGGAATATATGTATAACTAGATCTCGGGAACAAGCATCAAGTTTAAAGGAAAAGCTGATAGAATTAGGATCAGAGGTTACTGAAATTAATTCAATTAAGATAGAAAATACAGCTAATAATTTAGAACCATATCTAAGTAAGTTAGATAAATATGATCATATATTATTTACTTCAGTAAATGGAGTTAATATATTTTTTGATTATTTATATAGAAGAAATATTGATATAAGACAGATAAGAGCAAAAGTTTCAGTAATAGGAAAGGCAACTAGAAAGGCTTTGGAGAAAAGAGGAATTTTGCCATTTAAAACAGCAAGGGAGTTTGTTGGAGAAGGACTTGTATCAGCTTTAAAACCAAGTATTCAAAAAGGGGAAAGAGTTTTAATTCCATGTTCTTCTAAGAGTAGAGAACTTTTAAAAGAAGAATTGGAGAAGTTAGGAGCTAAAGTAGATAGGATAAATATTTATGATACAGTGGCAGGAAGAGTATTAAATAGGAATAGCTTTCAAGAAGTTGATATAATTTTATTTACAAGCCCTAGTACAGTTAATAACATGATAGAAATGATAGGTCTTGAGAAGATTAAAGAAAAAAAGGCTATAGCAATTGGTCCTAAGACTTTGAAGACATTAAAAGAAAAGGGTTTAGATGGGCATATGTGTAGCAAGCATTCTGAAGAGGGGTTCTTGGAGGAAATAACAGAATTAATAAAAGAAGGTGCAAAATTTTAATGATTAATAGAGGAAGAAGACTTAGAGCAAGCGAAAGTATTAGAAGCTTAGTAAGAGAGACAGAACTGTCAGTAAAGGACTTTATATTACCAATATTTGTGGTTGAGGGAGAAAATATTAAAAAAGAAATTTCTTCAATGCCAGGATGTTATCATTATTCTTTAGATAGATTAGAAGAAATTATAAAAGAAATTAAAGATGCAGGTGTTTTGGGCGTTTTATTATTTGGAATACCAAATAAAAAGGATGCTTGTGGTTCAGAAAGTTTTAATGATGATGGGATAGTTCAAAAAGCAGTAAGAAAAATAAAAGAAATAGATAGTTCTATTTATGTAATAACTGATGTTTGCATGTGTGAATATACTGATCATGGTCACTGCGGTATTTTGCATGGTGAATATGTTGATAATGATGAAACATTAGAATACTTAGGGAAAATTTCAGTGTCACATGCAAAGGCAGGTGCAGATATGATTTCTCCTTCAGATATGATGGATGGAAGAATTGGTTACATTAGAGATGCTTTAGATGAAGCTGGATTTATTAATGTACCTATAATGAGCTATTCAGCTAAATACTGTTCAGCATTTTATGGTCCATTTAGAGAAGCAGCTGATTCCGCACCAAAGTTTGGTGATAGAAAGACATATCAAATGGATCCAGCTAATAGATTAGAAGCATTTAGAGAAGTTGAGATGGATATCAATGAAGGTGCTGATATAATTATGATTAAGCCAGCATTATCTTATCTTGATATAATAAGAGAAGTAAGAAGTAGCACAGATGTTCCAATAGCTGCGTATAGCGTAAGTGGGGAATACTCAATGATTAAGGCAGCAGCTCAGGCCGGATTTATTGATGAAGAGAGAGTGGTTATGGAAATGCTTACTTCTATAAAGAGAGCTGGAGCAAAGATTATAATAACATATCATGCAATTTATGCAGCTAATATTTTAAGTAAAAGAGGATAAGAATATGTCAAATGAAAAGATTTTTAATGAAAGCAAAAAGTTTATGCCAGGTGGTGTTAATAGCCCAGTTAGAGCTTATAGGGGCATGGGAATAAATCCTCCTATAATAAAGTCTGGTAAAGGTGCTGTAATAGTAGATGAAGATGGAAATGAATATATAGATTTTGTGCTTGCATGGGGTCCTTTAATACTTGGACACTGTAATGATACTGTGGTAGAAGCTATTAAAGAGACTTCTGAGAAGGCTTTAGCATTTGGGGCACCAACAAATTTGGAACTTAAAATGAGTAAATTCATATGTGAAAACATGCCTTCAGTTGAGATGGTTAGAATGGTTAATTCAGGTACAGAAGCTACTATGAGCGCAATAAAGTTAGCTAGAGGATATACAAAAAGAGATAAGATAGTTAAGTTTGCAGGATGTTACCATGGCCACTTTGATGGATTTTTAGTAGAAGCTGGTTCTGGAGTCTTAACAGAAGGAATACCAGGTTCTTTAGGAGTACCAGAAGATAGTGTTAAGAATACATTAATAGGTATATATAATGATGAAAAGCAAGTTGCAAGTTTATTTAAAAAATATGGAGATGAAATTGCAGCTGTAATTATAGAACCTGTAGCAGGAAATATGGGAGTAGTTAAAGCTGAAAATGAATTCATGCAAGTTTTAAGAACTTTATGTAATAAATATGGAGCCTTACTAATATTTGATGAAGTCATGTCAGGCTTTAGAGTTTCCTTTAAAGGAGCTCAAAATTTATTTAACGTATCACCAGATTTAGTTACATATGCAAAGATTATTGGTGGTGGACTTCCGTCAGGAGCTTATGGTGGAAAGAGAGAAATAATGGAGAATCTTTCACCAAAGGGGGGAGTATATCAAGCTGGGACTATGTCAGGGAATCCAATAGTAATGGCAGCAGGGCTTTCTACATTAAACCAATTATATGATCATCCAGAATATTATAACCATATTGAATCAGTGGGAAGAAAGCTTGAAGAAGGTTTATATAAGATCAGTGAAAAATATAATTTGCCAATATGGATAAATAGAGTTGGTGGAATGATGACTTTATTCTTTAGTGATGAAAGAGTTGATTCTTATGATAAGGTTAAAAAGTGTAATGTAGATAGATTTAACAGATATTTTGTACACATGCTTAAGAGCGGAATTCATTTACCTCCATCACAGTTTGAAACATTCTTCTTATCAACAGAACATAATATAACACATGTATATAAATTTATTAAAGCCTTTGAAGAATTTGCAAAGAAGGAAATAGATTAATTATGAAAAAGGTCATACTGTTAACTTCTTTTGGAACCTCTGAAAAAAATGATATAGAGAGATGTTTATATCCTATTAGGGATGATATCAAAAAAGAATTTCAATCCTATGAGGTATTTACAGTTTTTACATCTAAAATTATAAGAGAAAGACTTTTATTAAAATATGATATGCAAATATTTAGTTTAGAAGGAAGTCTTAAAAGATTAGAAGAGAAGGGCTATGAAGAAATAATAATATTACCTTTATACTTAATAGAAAATGAAGAACATAAAGCGCTTCAAAAGTTGGTTTTAGAGAGAAAGGATTCATTTAGATTCCTTTCTGTTTTAGAACCACTATTATCTTTAGATAACAAAGGGAATCTTAAAAATGTGGAAAGCCTTATTACTGCAATTAGTAAGGTTTCTAAGAATAAAGAAAGTATGTTATTTGTTGGTCATGGAATTAAGAATAAGATAAATATACCGTTTATCAGATTAAAAGAAGAATTATATAGGAGAAATATAAAAAATATATATTTTTCTACCTTTGAAGGAAGACCAAATTTCGATGAAACAGTTCAGAAAATATTTGAAGATAGAATTGATTATATAAGACTAACTAGTTTTTTAATTTTTTCAGGTTATCATTCTAAAAAAGATATTTTTGGAGAAATGGAAACTTCATATTGTTCAAAGTTAAAAGCTCTTGGAGTTAAGGTTGAAGAAGATATGCTATCATTAGGAGAAAGAGAAGAGTTTAGAAAAATTTTTATTGAGCTGCTGAGAAAATATGTAAACAACTAAGTTTTAAGTAAATATTGCCATAATTGTAGAAAAAATATATAATTAGACAGAGAAGAAGTAAATGGTTTCAATGGGGTGGAGGGATAATATGAACGAGATAGCAGTTAGCAATTTGCTATTGATTTTTTCTTTTCTATTTTTTATAGCAAATTATATAGTATCATCTATGGCAATGTTTAAAATATCTAAGTTAGAAAAAGTAAGTAAACCATGGTTTGCATGGCTTCCAATATGTAATGATTATTTACTAATTAAACTAGGAAATGGCTCAATGTGGTTTATTATATTATCTATAGCTAGTTTAATTACAGGTGGTCCAGCTTTAAGCTTAGGGCTAGAGAGCATAGAGACTATTGGGCTTATAATAACCGCAGCTTGGGTTATATATAAATTATTTATTTATAATAGAATATGTGATAGATATGAAATAAATATATTAATATTTGTTTTTGGATTTTTGTGTCAACTAATTGGGCAATTCATTATTATAGGTATCATTGTAACAATAGTAGGACATGTTTTATTATATAGAAGTGCAGCTAAGGGGATAGAAGGAAAAACTATTATTGAATCAAAAGTTGTATTTTCAAAATCAGGTAAAAAGAAGAATAAATGATTACTATATTGGGCATCTTAATAAGATGCCTTTCTAAGTTTTTTGTAGTTAAATAGCGGTATTTGATATATAATATAGGAAAGGAGTGATTGTATGGACGATAGAATTATAGATTTTAATGAGCTTAAAAATAAGGCTAAGGAAAAAGATGTAGATAAGCTTGAAGACTATATGTACTCTTTATACTATGAAATGGCAGAAGGTAAAATCACTATGGCTGAATTTACTGAAAAAATATATAAATATATGGAAGAAAATAATATTTCACAAGATAAATTCTTAAATATTCAAAAGAAGCTTATGGAGAGATATGGATTTGATTCTTCTATCATTGATGATCAATTAAAAAAAGTTGGAGTAAATATAGATGTAAGCTATGAAAGTATAAAAAAGACTATGGGCTTTCAAGAAAAGTATAAAAGTGGACTTGAAAATAAGACCGTTTTTATTTATAAAATAAAGAATGACAAAAATAATGTTGAAATAACTATGGAAGAAGAAAATGTAATTATTCAAAGTGAAGGTAAAATAGATCTTGGCGATTTGGAGTTAAGTGATTTATTATGTTCTTATAAGAAAGTTAGAGGGGATAAACTATTATCCATAAAATTATGTGAGAATATAAAAAAATATGAGTACTAAATAAAATGGAGAAGGGATAAATATGTCTCATCTCCATTTAAATTATATACAACTTTTGAAATTTCCCAGTTTCTTTTTTGACAAAATCCTTTATAATATAAGAAGGTTATTTAAGAATTGATTTTAGGAGGAAGGTATGAGCGTACTACAAGTTAAGGATATGAATCACGGTTTTGGAGACAGAGCAATTTTTGAAGATGTTTCCTTCAGATTATTAAAGGGAGAACATGTAGGTCTTATTGGTGCAAATGGTGAAGGTAAATCTACATTTATGAATATAGTTACAGGGAAATTAATGCCAGATGAAGGTAAGGTAATTTGGTCTAATAATGTTAGAGTTGGATATATGGATCAACATGCTGCCCTTCAAAAGGGAGAAAGTATAAGAGATGCTTTAAGAGATGCATTTAGATATCTTTTTGATATGGAAACAGAAATGAATGGACTATATGAAAAGATGGGAGATTGTACTCCAGAAGAACTTGAAAAAATGCTTGAAAGAACAGCTGTTATTCAGGATCTTTTAGACAACAATGGATTTTATGTTATTGATGCAAAAGTAGAAGAAGTAGCAAAAGGACTTGGATTATTAGATTTAGGTCTTGATAAAGATGTAGATGATTTATCAGGTGGACAAAGAACTAAGATCCTTTTAGGAAAACTTTTACTTCAAAATCCGGATATACTTTTACTAGATGAGCCTACTAACTATTTAGATGAAGAGCATATAGAATGGTTAAAGAGATATTTACAAAACTATGAAAATGCATTTATATTAATATCTCATGATATTCCATTTTTAAATTCAGTAGTTAACTTAATATATCACGTTGAAGAAAGAAAGCTTACAAGATATGTGGGGGACTATGATGAGTTTAAGAGAATATATGAAGAAAACAAAAAGAGACTAGAAGCAGCATATGAAAAGCAACAAAAGGAAATAGCAAAACTTGAAGACTTTGTTGCTAGAAATAAGGCAAATGTTGCAACTTCTAATATGGCTAAATCAAGACAAAAGAAACTTGATAAGATGGAAGTAATAGAACTTTCAAAGGAAAAACCAAAACCAGAGTTTAACTTTAAAGCTGCAAGATCTTCAGGGAAGGTTATATTTGAAACTAAGGATTTAGTAATAGGATATGATAGCCCATTAACAAAACCTTTAAATCTTTATATGGAAAGAGGACAAAAGGTTGCATTAGTTGGAGCAAATGGTCTAGGAAAATCAACTCTTTTAAAAAGTCTTCTAGGAATAGTTAAGCCTTTAAGCGGAGAAGTTGAAAAAGGTGATTATCAACATATAGGTTACTTTGAACAAGAAGATAGAAGTGGAAACACTAATACTTGTATAGAAGAAGTATGGAGTGAATTCCCATCATATACTCAATATGAAATAAGAGCAGCACTAGCTAAGTGCGGACTTACAACTAAGCAATTAGAATCTAAGATAATGGTGTTATCAGGAGGAGAAGCTGCTAAGGTTAGATTATGTAAGATTATAAATAATGAAACAAACATATTAATCTTAGATGAGCCTACTAACCATTTAGATCAAGATGCTAAGGATGAACTTAAGAGAGCACTTAAGGAATTCAAGGGATCTATTTTGCTTGTATCCCATGAACCTGAGTTTTATAGGGATGTAGTTACAGATATTTGGAACTGTGAGGAATGGACAACTAAAATTGTATAATGAAATTTTACAGGAGTTAGTGCTAAAACTAACTCTTTTTGCTATAATTAATAAAAATATATGAGTCTGAATTGATGGGAGAAGAAATGGATTTTAAATTTAATGTTGGAGATACCAATTTTATTGCACTTGTAAATTCTAACCAGTACAAGACATTTGTAGATGAAGATTGGGATTTACCTATGATTAGAGAACATTTTGTTCGAGAAATGAAAAATAATAATATTTTGGTATGTCAGATGACTAATGAGGGCATAGAGGGAGACTGGAGAATTAATGTTAACTTTGAAGAAAACATTATTGATACTTCATATTTTAGAAGAGAAGAGGGGTATATAAAAGTAGATAATAACGAATTGTGTTTTGTAGAGTATACTTGTTTAACTATGGCTGCACAATTTGAAGATGAGAAAGTTCCAGATAAGTATTGTGATAAGTTTAGATTTAATATTAAAAATGGGTTATATAAAGTAGATGTTATTCAATATTATGATATTGATAATGAAAAGCATTTTGGAAGAAATGATCTTGATATAGAATTTAAATTTACTGAAGTTTCAAAATGTGAAGAAATAGAACCTAAAGTATTTTGGTGGAATATTTAAGTTTTGTTAATGTAAAATCTTGAATAAAGTTTTGATTTATGGTTGTCATAAAGGTAGAAAGAGTGGACAACTAAGATAGTGTAATGATAACTTAATTGATAGTTAATATAAATAGCTTAGACAGTGTTGCTTAAGCTATTTTTTAATACTTTTATACAAAATAAACTTATAAAATAGTATACATTTTTATGTTGAAAAAATTGAAAAACAGGAAGTTATATAGCAGTAATAAGAATACTAAACAAGTAATGTATAACACATTAATTGGATTAAGATGGACAATGTGGTAGAATTAATGGAGATGTTTTATTATGGAGGTTTTTATGGGAAAAAAATATTTAAGTGCGAATACGTTATTTCATTTTACAAATAACATAGATAATATTATTAATATATTAAAAAATGAATTTAGCCCTAGATATTGCATGGAGAAATTTGAATTTATAGGAAGTAACAATTTAGAGATAGCTATTCCAATGGTTTGTTTTTGTGATATACAACTTGCTCAGATTGTAAATCATATTGAAAATTACGGGGGATATGGTATAGGTTTATCAAAAGAATGGGGAGTTTCTAACGGGATTAATCCGGTAGCATATTCAATAAAAGGTTCAGTAGCTACAGAAGCCATTAGCAAAGTAGGCGTTGATATGAGAATATTGAAAAACAGTGGTGAAATAACTGATGAAATATTAACAGGTCTATCACAATCAATTGATTTACTTTCACATTTTATATTTTTTATGAAACCATATGAAGGACAAGCCTGGAATAAAAAGAGTTTTGATGGAAGTCATACGCGATTTTATGATGAAAGAGAATGGAGATATATACCGGATCTAAATTGTATTAAAAGTAATAAAATTCGCTGGTTTTTAAATAAAGATGAATACTTAAATGAGGATTTTAGAAGAGATAACAATATTAGGATGTCTGAAATATCAAAATTAAGTTTTAATCCAGATGACATTAAATATATAGTTGTTAACTCTGAGGATGAGATATTAAAGTTATGTAAAGAAATTGATAATATAAAAGGAGATAATTATTCTCAGAATAAGTTGAATATATTAAAAACACGTATAATTTCTAAAGAACAAATATTAAGTGATTTTTAATACATGAATATTAATTTGTAGATATATGTGGAACTGACTGTGAAAAATGGACGACTAAAATCGTTTAGTAGTTTTATATAATTTTAGAACACCATAAATAATTGTTTTAGGATAACAGCAGTGATACTAAAAAGTATTGCTGCTGTTTCTATTTTTATATATTTGTATTTGGAATATAATTTAAGTACAATATTTACACAGATATAAAGTATTATAGGAAAATAGATGGGGATGAAATTATGAAAATATACTTTGAAGAGTTTAAAGATGAAATTGATATTCTTATAGAATTTTTAACATCAGATACATGGGAATTTTATGGAACACCTAATCCAAAGCCAGAAAGGATTAGAGCTAGTTATGAAAATCAGCATTATACTGGGGATGACTGCAAAACATTTTGGGTTATTATAGACAAAGACACAAAAGTGGGAATGATAAGGATTTATGATTTACAAGATGGTGACCCATTGTTTGATATAAGAATTTTGAGTAAATACAAAGGTATGAGAATTGGTACAATCACTGTTAAGTGGCTTGTTGATTATGTATTTAATAATTTTTCTGAAAAAGAAAGAATAGAAGCTAATACAAGGCAAGATAATTATGCTATGAGATGTGTATTTCATAAGTGTGGTTTTGTTAAAGAAGCACATTATCGAAAAGCATGGGTGGGTCAAGATGGAAAACCATATGATGCAATTGGTTATGGTATTACAAGAGAAGATTGGCGAAATGAAAAAGTTACCCCAGTAAATTGGAATGACTTTAAGTGTTAAGTATATGAAAACTACACATGTTATGGAGTCTTTGTTGGACATTAAAAAGAATATAACGACAACTTATTTGATGATTAATATAAATAGCTTAGACAGTATTGTTTAGGCTGTTTTTGTTATATAATAGATATTTTATTTAGGGATATATGAAAGTTATACAATGTTATTTATATAATGAAAATAACTCAAAGTTGTAGAATAGGATGCGCCATATCTGAATTGATTTATTACTTTATCTTTTATTCAAGGTTGGATTATTATATTGACTATAACATAAAATGGAATTATACTTATACATAGATAACCGATACATAATAAATCTATGTATTGTAATTGGAGGTGAGCCTATGGCAATAAACAAAGAGCTTTTGAAGGGAAGTACTGTGATTTTGATACTATCACTTCTTGACCAAAGGCCTATGTATGGCTATGAGATGATAAAGGAAATGGAAGTGAAATCAGAAGGTGTGTTCACACTTAAGGAAGGAACTTTGTACCCTATACTTCATTCCTTGGAAGCTGAGGGAATGGTTGAATGTTACTGGACTAAAACTGATGGGGGAAGGAAAAGAAAATATTATAAGATTACTAAGAAAGGAAGAGAATATGCGAAGGAAAAGCAAAAGGAGTGGAAGATCTTTCGCTCTGCAGTGGATAAAGTGATATGGGAAGGGGCTGTATTGGGATGGTAAATTCTAAGGTTGAAGAATATATAAAAGAAATTTGTAGCTATGTAAAATTTAAAAAAGCTCACAAAGAAATAAGGATAGAGTTTTTAAATCACATAGAGGAAAAGACTGAAGATCTGATGCTTGAAGGAATGAATGAGGAAGAAGCATCAAAGAAGGCACTCGTTGAAATGGGACAGGCTGAAATAATTGGAAAGCAGCTGAATCAAAGTCATAAGGCTACGCCGGAATGGACTATATTGATTATAACTGTTTTATTTTCTCTGCTGGGGTTGGTTACTACTTATCATATGTTAGCTAATGAAGTTGTTCCTTATAGTGGTAGTCTTTCCAAGAATGTAACATTTAACATAATTGGATACATATCTATCTTGGGAGTGTATTTTTTTGACTATAAAAAATTAGAGAAGTATTCTGCGAAAATTTTTATTGGAATTTCAGTGATATTATTGTTACAACATTTATTTGCAGCTCCTGTGTATGGAAGGGAAACCTGGCTGACATTAGGACCATTAAGCGTTAATACTACTGAACTGAGCTTATTTTTATACGTTATCTCACTTTCAAAGCTAATAAGAAGTTTAGATTTGAAGAGTGTAAAAGGCTACGTATATTTAACTTTAATGCTCCTTATACCTGTTAGCTTATATATTATGCTTAAAGTGTCTATGGAAATTATGGTTTATTTAGTTGTATTTATAATGTTCATGTTTATATCAAAGGTCAAGCTGGCATACTTGCTTTCTGTTATAGGGACATTGATTACAGGGGGGGGCCTTATAGTTCTTTCTGCACCTTACCAACTAAAAAGGATACTAATTTTTACAAATCCTGAAAGTGATCCAACAAACGCAGGATACTTATATATTCAAATAAAAAAGTTATTGGCATCTGTAGGATTTAAGGGTAATGGGTTCACTTTCCCTAAAAGAGGTCTTCCCATAGTAGATAGTGACCTTGTTCTTACATACATAATCTATACATTTGGATGGATAGCAGGCATTACCCTTATAATACTGGTTCTTGTATTCATAGCCCGTATGGTCATTGCAGCAAAAGAGGTAAAAGATATTTATGGAAGATTTTTAATATGGGGGTTTATGTGCATATTCGCCATGGAATTTATATGGAATATACTGATGATACTAGGCTTTGCTCCAATTGTCAGTGTCACTTTGCCTTTTATAAGCTACGGTGGTTCAAGAACAATAACTCAGATGGCTGCTATTGGAATCATAATGAGTATTTATAAAGGGAAGAGTTTATCTTATGCTAGGCTAGATTCTTTAAAGTAGTTTAAAGAATTGTAAAATAAAGCAACTAAAATAATTTAATAACTATGATGTAATAATTGGCTAAGAGATATAGTGACTTCTATATATCTTTTTATTTTGATAAATTTGTATCTGGAGCATAGTTGGAGTATAATGTAGTGCGTAATTGTAGTATATTAAATAATTTTACATATATAGCGAGGCTTGAAGAAGGAGCTTTATATGAAAACAGAGGCTGTAAAGGGAAGAGAAGGAATAGAAAAATTATATATAATAAAATTAATGAAAAGAAAGGGAGAGAATATATGCCATATGCAGAAGTATCAATTGCTAAGAATTTTATTACGGATGAGGAAAAGTGTATTTTAGCAAGACACCTTGTTTCAGCGTATGCAGAATAAAAAAATCATTTAAGCTAAAAGTATTGTAGGATAGATAAAATAAGTTTAATTAATATGAGAGTAGATACTGGGGGAAAGATGAATATAGGGTTAGTTAGACATTTTAAAGTTGATTGTTACACAAAGATGTTTATGACATCAGATGATTTTAATAAATGGATAAAACAGTATGATGATAGTGATGTTATAGAAAATAAATTTGAAATAGGAAATATAAAATGGCACAAATGCTTTTCAAGTGATTTATCAAGAGCTATAAAAACTTCTAAAGCTATTTTCAGAAGTGAAATAACAAGAACTCCTCTGTTAAGAGAAGTTCCAATAGCACCAATATGCAAAACTAATATAAAACTACCTTATGTATTTTGGTGTGTTAGTGGAAGGCTTGGGTGGCTTTTTAATCATAAATCTCAAATAGAGACTAAGAAAGATACTATAAGGCGAGTAAATGAATTTTTAGACAGTATAGAGAATGAAGGGGATAGGAACATATTAATTGTTTGCCATGGTTTTTTTATGAATATGTTACAAAAAGAACTTAAAAGAAGAGGATTTGTTGGAGAAAATGTAAGAAAACCTAAGAATGGTAGATTATATTTATATAAGAAATAGTTAAATATAAAGATACCTGTTAGTCGTAAAAATATTAATAATGTAGGGACAGTAGAATGATTTATGTAAAGATAAATCTTTCTACTGTCCCTAAATAATATTAAAAGCTTTAAATTAATTTTTTCTTATATCTAGTTCGTAGCAAAGTATAAAATCTGTTGTAACATTAAATAACTTTGCTAACTTTAAAATATTTTGTGTTGGTGGTAGTACAAGATTTGATTCATATTGAGAGATTGAAGATATTTGAACTCCTAAATATTTTGCAACATCTTCTTGGCTTAATCGATTTACTTTTCTTAATTGCTTTAACCTTCCCCCTGTTGTATCTTGATCTTTAAAAAATTTAATAGATTTAATTATACTTTTAATCTGTATAAGGATTTTATCAAAATCAGCAGTTTTTTCACAGTAATTTTGAATATCTAGGTTTTCAAGTGATGTTAAACCAGGAACTGATTCAGAGTATCCTGTTAAAATTAAAATATAGATGTTATTATTAAATTTTCGTATCTCTTTTACTATATCAGCACCATTAAGCTTGTCTATGTAATAATCTAAAATAAGTAAATCAAAGCTTTTTTCTTGAAGTCTGGCTAATCCTTCCACAGAGTCTGTAAAACCTTCAACATTGCATTCTTCCTCAAGAAAACTTTTTAATGATTCAACTATACCTAAATCATCATCTATAATAATTATATTTATTTTTTCCTTACTCATTTATCTCATACTCCTTAAATTTGGTTTTAATTAATTGGTATCTTTATGTAAAAGATAGTTTCATTATCAGTACTATTAAAATATATACTACCATTAAAACTTCCTTTTATAATTGATTGTGATATGTATAAGCCTAATCCAGTTCCATTTTTACCTTTAGTAGTGACCATTTTTTTAAACAGTTTTTCTTGTATATCGTCAGGGATTTTCTCGCCTAAATTTTTAACAGAAAATATTATGCTATCAGCTTCTTGATAAACCTTTAATATTATTAGTTTATTTTCTGTACTTGCTTCCATTGCATTATTAATAATATTATTTAATACTTGAATAATATTATTAATTTCACCATTAATTTTTATTGACTCATCAATTTCTACTTCCTTAATAAATTCGTATTTATGCTTTTTTATTTCAAATGTCATAAGTAAAGTAATTCTATTAATGACTTCTTTGATTGTAAAGCTTATATCATTAGAGTTTTCATCAACTTCTTTCAATTGACCTTTTATTGCATTCATTATATCTGTCATATAAAGCAAATATTCCTTATTTCTATCTTGCCAATTATTAATTTCATTTATTAGTTTTTCTATATAAACATCATCATCACTATGAGAACAATTTTCTTTAGTATACTCATATATTTTATCTATATTTCTTTTAATAATAGCATTGCCACCACCGATACTCATTAAAGGAGTTTTTAAGTTATGTGCAACTCCACCTATAAGTTGACTTAAAGATCTAAGTCTTTCCTTTTCAATTAATTGGATATGGTTTTCTTTTATAAGCTCCAAGTTTCTTTCATGAGTTGTTATATCCTTAAATAAGAGCATTGTTCCAAAAAATTCTTTTTGTATTTTTACAGGGTTGGCTTGTATTTCAAAATACTCTATATTATTTTTGTTATTTACAGATATTTTTATCATTTTAGCTTTATCTTTTGATTCATTTATTAAGTTTATTATTTCTTTTTCATAATTAAATATTTTACTGTCTTTAAGTAAAGTTTCGAATTTTTCATATTTCTTATCTATATCGTATAGGAAGTTTTTAACAAATAATGAATTAGTTCTTACAATAAAAAGTTCTTTATCTAATACAATAAAGGAATCAGATATAAAATCACTTATATTTTCAAATGCAAAATTGTATTTATCAAATTTAAATCTAACTCCAAAAACACCGTTTTTATATGCAAAGAAAATAAACCCTAAAAAAAGAATAGGAACTAATACACTGCAGTATCTCCAATTTTCATCTATCCCTAAAGCTCTAAAAATGATATTAAATAAAATTATATATATAATAGCAGGAATAATAATTATTATATTTAAAACCTTATACCGTTTCATGAACCTTGATTTTTCTTTAAGAAAAGAATACATCAGTAAGACAACTGAGGTTGTCATGTATGGTACAATCCATATAGAAATTATTCTAAAATATAAAATAATTTCTTCAGGTGTTTTCAAATAGTTACTTTTTAACGGTAAAAATATAAAGCATAAAATTGGAGGTATAAGTAGCAAACTATAGAGTATTTTTTTATACTTCTTTGAAATACTGGTATAAGATATACCATATAGCAAAGAGAAGTATGGAACAAGATTGTGAGAAATAGCTGAAGCTAAGGCATTAAAAAAATATATTTTATTCATTCCACTTTCAGTAATAAGGAAATTATCAACAAAATAATTTTCTTTAATAATTACAGAAAATCCACCAATTCCTAACGTGAATAAAAAAGCACTTAACCATATTGTTGATTCTGTTTTACTATCTTTTATAATAGCTACTAATGCTGCTATCCAAATGGATAATACAGTAAATACCATAGTTTATAACCTTTCCTTTATAAATGTTAAAGTTTCTTTTCTTATCTTGTTTTTATATAAAACTATTCCTGAATGTCCGCATTTAAACAAATGCCTTTTTGGTTTCCCCCAATTTTCCCAAAGGGATCTTGTATCTTCTTCTAAAACATATTTGTCATATATACCAGAAGCCAAAAATATTTTATCTAAACTTATTAATGGTTTTCTTATACCAGGATTTATAACTTTCCAAGATTCACTTAGTAAGTTAATATGAAAATCATGGTTATCAAAATCTTGTTTTATAAATTTTCCAGGTATGCTTTTAAAAGTTACAAAAGATAAATCATTTGCGTAAAATAAAGAAATTAATAAATCAATTTCTTTTTCAAATTCAGATACTAAATTTGTAACTAACCCTCCTAAGGATAAGCCCATTAAAATAATTTTCCCTTTTTTATTATTTTTTATAAATTTGATCAATGCTCTAATATCATTAACAGATTGCTGAATTGATTTTATAGTTTTATTTACATTAGCACTAAAGAAATATTCTCCACTAAAAGATGACGTATTAGGGGACCTGTCTAAGTGATATGGTAATACATATCTATAAATATTATAATTATTCTCGATGAAATCTTTTAAAAACAAATTTTCTAGTTTATCCAGTTTGCTTGTTCTCCATCCGTGAATCATAATAACATTAACATTTTCTTTATCTTCATTCTTGCACTTGCACAAATCATAATAAAATATTGCATCTTTATTACATTCCTCACTGCTGACTTGACTTAAGAAATTTAATTTTCCATGTATGTAATTATTTTCTTCAAAACTGTTTTCAAATTCTATTTTTGGTAGCTTGGGCTCAAAATAAACTTTTGAATCATCACTATTAAGTTCAATAACTTCTTTTTCATTATAAAAAAATTGATCTGTTTTACTATAATCTTTATGTAAATCATATAATCCGTAGTGATCTCCTAGATTAGATATTAATTTTCTCAAGAAATAAACCTCCTATTTTTTAAGTATCTTCAAGTATATTATACAAGAATAATTTTAAACAATATATGTTTTTCCATAAATTTTCTTGACCACTTCAATTAAATTGAATATAATTATGATGTGAGATATGTATAACGGGTTAAAAAATTTCAATTTGGTTGAAGACGGGTTTGGAGAAAAGAGATATTTTTAGAGAGAAATTTTTAATTTAGGAAAGCTGAGGGTATAAGCTTTTCTAAATTAAAAAATAAAAAAAGAGAAATGAATAATATAGGAGGAAAAGCCAGCCTTTGATAGAAATAGGGCTATTAAGCTTTATGCTAAGGGGTCAGGTTTAAGAGGATATATGAAAACATCAGATATATTAAATTTAACATTTAAAGAATTTGAAAATGAATTATCACCTTTAAATCGTGAGTATATAGTACAAGTATATAAAAGCAGTTTAAGAGCATTCATGCAGTATCAAGAAGTGGCAGATTATATGGGAAAAGAAGAGTTCTTAAATATAAATGAGTATTTCAATATTAGTAGGGAAAATAGCAAAGAGTATCAAGAATATTTAAGAGAACTATTTGAGAGTTAGAGAGATTTAAAGGGTATAATTGAAAGGGCTTTGAATTAATTATTTAGTACAAAAGCCCTTATAAACCTAATTAAATATCTTTTTCAACCAATCTAATATCTTGTCAAAAAAATTCTTAATAATATCAAAAAGTGATGGGTCTGGAATATCTTGCTTTAAAACTGTAATTTCAGCTATAGCTTTAATTTCTGTTCCTTGAACATTTCCTTCAACTTCAAATTTACCAGGTTTATTTATTAAATCTTTATTATATTCATTCCATAATACTTCAAGCGGTTCATTTGTTCCATCATTATAATTTACATTCACGCATTTTGGTAAATTAACATTTTTTCCTACTGTTGTGGTTAAATCTGTTTTGGCAATGCTTGTAATAGTCTTTTCTTTCTTAGCTACATTTATTGTTGCTGTAATAGTCTTAAATTTATCATTTAGAATATCTTTATTAGACATTCTTAAATTTGGAGTTCCATCACTATTCCAATGAACTCTTAAAATCCTTGTGCTTCTATTAGGATCATTTAATGGGTCTCCATTTATTTCTGCATAGGATCTTGCATGATAAACTAAAATATCATTACCTTTTTCATCTACTGTAAATGTACAGTGTCCAGGACCATATTCTCTATTCAAATCTTCAGTTGTCAATATTGGGTATTGCGTTTTTGTCCAAGCATTTTTGTCCATTAAATTACTGTTTTCATCTGCTGTTAGCATTCCTACACAATATTCTGATCCTGTTCCAGCAGCTGAAAATGCGATGATAACTTTTCCATTTCTATTAATAACTGTAGGTCCTTCATTAACATTAAATCTAATAGTTTCCCAGCCGTATTCAGGTTTTGTTAAAAGGATTGGGTTACCTTCTATTGTATATGGATTTACCATCTTGTCCATATATAAGTTTGAATTACCTGCTGAATCTTTTTGTGCCCATACTAGATATCTTTGTCCATTAATTTCAAAGGTTGTGGCATCAAGTGAAAAGTTAGAAAATGCATTAACTACAGAATTATTTTCAGTTGCTTTTTGTACAACTCCTTTTTCAGTCCAAGTTCCATCTATTGGATTATCTCCATTACATTCAAGCACATAGGGTTTTATTGCCCATACATCTTCTGCTGCTCCAGCAGCAAAATACATATACCATCTTCCATCAATATAATGAAGCTCTGGTGCCCATATGTGAGAACCCATTTCTCCAGTAGCATGTTTTGTCCATATTGTAACTTCCTCTGCATCCTTTAACCCTTCAATTGTTTTTGCTCTTCGTAAAACAATTTTATCATATTCAGGAACTGTAGCTGTAAAATAATAATATCCATCAGAATGTTTGTATATATATGGGTCGGCTCTTTGTTCAATCAATGGATTAGAGTATTCATACAAATTTGGAACAGTTCCTTTAACTTCAAAAGAACCTTCACTTTTATACTTTCTTTCATCAATATTCTCCCAGTTTACATTCATGTCATCGGTTGAGCCATCACTATATTTCATTTTAACTTGCTTTGGAAGTTCTGGCTTTACCCCTTCTTTAGTTGTAACATTAATATCTTCCACACCAGTATTAGTTACTTTTCCTAATTTATTTTTTAAGTTATCAAGTTCAGCTTCTGTAACCTTAACAGTGCTTCCATGTCTTGCGCCTTTCGGTACTGTAAACTCAGTATCACTTAATGCTTTCCAGTCAGCTTCGTTATCAAGGTTTGTATTTTTTACTGCTCCCCATTTACCTTCGTAATATCTGTCATATAATACATACCAATCCTTTGAATTTAAGGATTTAACTATTGTTGGTCCTTCACATTTAGCATCTGTTATGAAATTATTAGTGATAACATTAAAACTACCTGGTTCTAAAGAATTAGACTTAGCAACTTTTATACTCTTACCAGAATTAGTTTCATCTTTATAAATCATGTAATAGGAATCATTATTTTCTACAACAGTTGCATCAATTACTGAATAACCTGGATTAAAGTATTCCTTAGGCTCTGACATAGTTTTAAAATCCTTTGTTGTATTAGAGTAAATAACATTGCCAGACCAGAAGATTCTATATTGTCCATTTTTCTTATCATAAATACATTCTGGTGCCCATGCATGTTGTCCATCTGAATTCATAGTAACAAGATTTTCATCACTATAATTGATCATATCATTAGAATTCCAAGTGTAAATTTTATTGTCGTTCCAATTGTTAGTCGCAAGTAATCCAAATGATCCATCTTGTTTTCTAAATAAGAAAGGATCACGGATATGCTTAGTTCCTGTCTTTGGGAACAAAATACCTTTATTATTATTAAGAGGTGTCCAATTTACACCATCATAACTATAAGCAAGATGTAATGAATCACTTATTTCAGTTTGCTCTCCTGTGAAATAAGCCATTATATATGCTGAATATTCTTCTAAAACCTTTATATTAAAATCTTTATACATAGTATATTCACCATTCTTTATTGTGGCAGTTAAAGTTGCATTTTGATTTCCTTCTCCTTTTTCAGGTCTATGAACTTTTCCATTGTCTTCTATTAATGATGTATCTGAAGATTTCCATGAAACAGTTGACCCATATTTTGTAGCTGTTTTGAGATATAAATCTTCAGTTGCTACAGTAACAAGTCCAACAGATAATTCATTAAAATCTTTTTTTATATCTTCCTTTTGATTTGGAGCTAAAACTATAATATCAAAATCTTTTGTAGCAGTTAGGTTTCCTCTAGTTACTGTTGCTGTTAATTTAACTTTAGTATCTACAGCTTGTCTAGTAACTTTACCCTCTGAAGTTATAACATCATTATTACTTGATACCCAAGTGACTTTTGAGCCATGTTCTCCAGCTAAGGGTAAAGTGATATCTTCACTAACTTCTGTATTATTTAATGATAATTTTTTTACATCAGTATTTAATAAATCCTCTTCTAAGCCTGAAGATAACTCTTTTACATTCTCTTTATCCAGTGCTGTGTCATATATTTTAAAATCAGCTATTTTACCTTTAAAATAAGGATCAGTATATTTTGAAAGTATTCCATCATATTGAGATTTTCCAATAAAGTTTCTTGTGGTGTTTCCTAAATCATTTAAATTTATATTCACCTGTTTATTTAATATTTCATCACCATTATCATAAATAGTTAAATTTCCTTTAGACATAACTAAAGTTAAGTTTCTCCAAGAATTAGTGTCATTTACTAACCTTGTTGTATTGTAATAAGCCTCTTTAGAGTTTTTACTAAAGGCAATTCTTGAAGTACTTTGATTAGATGTTGGAGTATAGAACATATAATTATCTACACCACTTCCAAAGTCAAAAAGTCTAGACCATTGTGAAACAGAGTCTATCTCATAAGTTGTACTAATTGTAAAATCAGTTAGTCCTTTAGTAATATTATCTGGCAATTTCACATATCCATTAACACCATCAAGCTGTAAAGCTCCATCACCAATATCATCTACATAAGTAGCACCTCCAAATAATTGTCCGTTATTTCCATTATTAGAAATATCATTAACGATATTGCCGTCCTTTTGACTAAAATCATAATGTAGTTTTAAGTGATTTTCTGAATCTTTACTATCAGCTTTTGCAATAAATCCTTCAGGCATTATTGAAAATATCATACTAGCAATTACTACAAACGCTGTTCTCTTATAAAGTTTTTTAATTTTTATTCTTTTCATAAAAATTCCCTCCAAATGTTAAAATTTTTATTTTAAAATTTATACCCTCCTTTCAGATAACGTTTACTTTCTTATCTCTATTTTACCATATATTACCTAAAATTTCTTGGATTTGCTGACATAAAAATATATATTTTATGATTTGGATTTTTTATAAGCTTTGAAATATCCTTTTTAGGTATTATATTTTTCTGAGGCTATTAGGCACTATTTCTAAGAAATATAGTACATAATAAAATTATATTGTAATATTAATATATAAGTTTAATTTGAAAGGGGATAGAATAATGCCATTTATAGGATCAAAAGTTAGTGTTAAAATCTCAAAAGAAAAAGAAGGAATTATAAAAACGAAGTTAGGAAAGGCTATAGAATTAATTCCAGGAAAAAGTGAGACTTATTTAATGGTTGGCTTCGAAGATGAATATTCATTATATTTTGCTGGAGAGAAGCTGGAAAAGGGTGCTTTTGTAGAAGTTAAAATATTCGGAAAAACAAGTAAAGATGCTTATGAAAAATTAACAGAAGCTATTTGTAATATTTATGAAGAAGAATTAGAAATACCTCAAAATGAAATATATGTTAAGTATGAGGAAGTTAGTGATTGGGGATGGAACGGAAGAAATTTTTAAATATTTTATATACTCAGGGATAGAAGAAATTCTATCCTTAATTTATTTATTAAGAAACTGAATGTATTTAAATATTTGAGGAATAATACTATTAGTTTTAGATTGGTTTAGTCTGGGAGGCGAGAGTATTATGGAAAAAAAACATCAAGGATTATCAGCAGGTCATCTTACAATGATGACTCTAGGAACTGTTATAGGAGGTTCATTTTTTCTTGGATCTTCTGTAGCCATAAATGCGGCAGGACCTTCTATTATAGTATCTTATATTTTAGGAGGTATATTAGTTTATTATATACTATATGCCTTATCTGAGCTAACTGTAGCAAACCCTCATTCTGGCTCCTTCCGTACTTTTGCAACACAGGTATTTGGACCAGGAACTGGATTTGTTGTAGGCTGGGTGTATTGGACTGGAATGATTCTTTCTATGTCTAGTGAAGCTACTGCTGTATCAATTTTGATACTTAATTGGCTTCCTAAAATACCTGTATCATTGATGGGAAGCATAATAATAATTGCTGTTACTCTGCTTAATCTTTTAGGAGCAGATAAGATAGGTAAGTTAGCAAGCAGTCTTGCTTCAGTGAAATTATTAGCAATAGTTTTTTTTATTATTATATCAGTGCTATTGATTACAGGAATAATTCCAGGAACTTCAGCAATTGGAGTTGGAGAGTTAGCTAGGGAGCCTTTTATGGCAGGAGGATTAAAGGGCATTGCAGGCAGCATGCTTATAGTTATATTTGCCTATGCAGGTTTTGAAATAATTGGATTAGCTGCATCAGAAACAGCCAATCCTAGGGAAACAGTTCCAAAAGCAATTAGAAATACTGTTTTTGGACTTGTAGGGTTATATATACTTTCTGTTATTGTATTACTTCCAATTGTTCCAACAGCTGAACTAAGTGAGAGTATAAGCCCTATGGTAGTTGCTCTTAATAGATGGGGAATGGGATGGGCTAGTGCAGTTATGAATTTAGTTCTTATTACAGCAATACTATCTGCTTCACTGGCATCTATGTTTGGAATTGGAAGGATGATGAGATCACTTGCAGATGAAGGTCAGGCGCCAAGGTGGTTAAAAGATAAAAGAGATGTACCTTTCCGAGGAATGTTGTTTTCTGGACTTTCAATGTTAATAGCATTATGGCTAGGTCTTTTGTTTCCAAGAGTATATTTGTTTTTAATAAGTTCAAGTGGCTTTGCATTTCTTTTTACATATGTAGTAATTTTGGCTATTCATATACGATTTCGCAAAATGAATAGATATTCTAATGATGGAAAGGGGAAGATGTCTGGATTTCCCTATGCATCTTTATTTGCTCTAATAGGCATGATTGTTGTTATTTTAAGTATGCCATTCATTTCAGGTCAAGGAGTAGGACTTATAGCTGGAGTTGTAATGATAGCATTATATTCATTAATTTATCTTGGAATGAAATCTTTTAGTAGCTCCAAAGCTCAAAATTTAGCTGTTAGAAGTTTAAATATTAAGAGGTATAGGGGGAAATTAGCAGTAGAATTTTCAAAAGAGTTAGCAGAGGAGATTATAAAAAAAGATAATGATAAAAGAAATCTTACTAAAAAAGCTGATGAGTAAATGAAGTTTTAATATTTATAATGTTATTGAAAAAATATAATGAGGATTAATGGACATAAGGTTTTTGAAGGTAAAATTAGATTAATAGCATAAATTAGAAAGATGATTACTGAATGTTCAGTAATCATCTTTCTAATTTATATAAAATTTTATTAAAGGGTTACGGATTCTTTATATTAAATTATTTTGCATCTAAAGAAGGTGAAACATGTTTTTTTGATTTAGGAAGCCAGAATTTTTCTATTTCTTCTAAAGATTTATTCTTAGTTTCTGGAACTTTAGTTTTAACTATTATAAAACAAAATACATTTATTCCACAGAACATCCAGAAAGTATAAGCTCCTCCAATACCATTTAGAAGCATTGGTGTAAATTGACCAATAGCCCAGTTAGCACCCCATAAGAAAATTGTTGCTATACCTGTTGCACGTGCTCTTAAATGATTAGGGAATATTTCAGGAATCATAATCCAAGGAATAGGTCCCATTGAAATACAGAAAGAAACAACAAAGCAAACAATAAATAATAAGATTAAATATCCATTAGAAAGATGTATATAGAAAGAAGTTCCGATTAATAGCATGAAAATTGCCATAAGAGCTGAACCTATTTCCATTAACTTTTTACGACCAAGTTTATCTATTAAGAACATGGCTAAAACAGTTGAGAAAATTTCAACTACACCTATAATGCTTGTAGCAAGGAAACTTGAATTACTCTTAAATCCGATCATTTGAAATATTTCAGGACCATAGTAAGTAATTGAGTTCATACCAATAGCTTGATTAAATATAGCTAAGAAAATACCTATATATAGAGCACTACGAAGTCCAGGTTGAAAAAGTTGTTTTAATGATGAATCCTTTTCAGAGTCAATAGATTTTGAAATAGAATCAAGTTCTTCTTTTGCTATTTTAGGACCATTAATTTTAGTTAAAACAGCAGATGCTTTTTCAAGATTACCGGATTTAACTAAGAAACGTGGACTTTCAGGAACAAAGAATAGAGTTAATAAAAATATTACAGCTGGAAGAGTTCCACATGCTAACATATATCTCCAACCTGTAGAAATTCTCCAGGAATCTCCACCCATGTTTACGATTGCAAGATTGACAAAATAAGTTATTGAAATACCGAATATAGTAAATAACTGATACAGAGAAGATAACCTACCACGTATTGATGGAGGAGCACATTCAGTGATGTATGTTACTGATAATGCTGATGCCATTCCAATACCTAGTCCACCTATTATACGAGCAAATATTAAGACGAATACAGTAGTAGAAGCAGCAGAAATTACAGCGGAAATAGCAAATAATGCAGCTGCAATCATTAATACCTTTCTTCTACCGATAGCATCACCTAAAAAACCAGAAAAACCAACACCGATGACACCACCAACCATAATACTAGAAATTACGAAACCTTCCATAGCAGGGGATAGGTTATATAATTGTTTTAGAAAACCTATTGCACCGGATATTACTGCAGTGTCGTAACCATATAGTAAACCGCCAAGACCTGCAGCACAAGAAATTAAGATTATAAATAATAAAGAATGCTTATGTGAATTGTTTCCTTCCATTGAAAACTCCTCCTTAAATTTAGTATATTTAAACAATATTAACTTTTTATGAAAGCGATTACTCTTAAATGGTAATATTTATCTGTATAATTGTCAATACAAAATATTTTTTTATACGTACAAATTGGAATAAAGAAGAAAAGAAAAGTCCCTTGCAGTCTTAGTGCAGAGGACTTAAAAAATTATTTTTTTATTTCACAGGTTGAATTTCTAACAACAAGTTCTGGATCATAAAGAATTGAATCAGTAGGTTCAAATTTATTATTGTTATTAATTAATTTTATAATTAAGTTAGCAGCATCTTTACCCATTTGCTCTTTAGGGTGAGTTATGGAAGTTAGATTAGGATTCATTACTACTGCAAGATGAGAATCATCAAAGCCTACAATTGAAAGATCTTCGGGAACTCTTAAATTAAGTTTTTCAGCAATGGTTAATACCATAAATGCTATTTCATCATTATAGCAAAAGATTCCTGTAGGCTTTTTTACAGATTTTAATGCATATTCTATTTTTGGTGGAAGGGATGTGGTTATTTCTTCAGAAAGATAAGTTAAAATTTGTCCTGGTGTAGGTGCAATATTATTTTCTTGGCATTCTGAAATAAATCCGTTCATTCTATTAATCCCTTGAGAATCATCAACTTTAAAAATACCCATCAAATTTGTATGCCCTAAGGATATTAGATGATTTGTTGCAAGTTTTCCACCTTTAAAGTCATCTACTCTAAGGCTTGGCGAATCTAGTCCGGCGTAACAAGCATTTATCATTACAAATGGGATATTTTTGTCAATTATGTTGTTTAGATACCCAATATTTTGACTTTGATATGCACTCTTTGTTGGTTCTAAAATAAGTCCATCTATTTTGTGAGCTAACAAATTTTTTAAATTGCTGTTTTCGAACATAACGTTGTTGTTTGTTGAAGATAATAAAAGTGAATAGGACTCAGAATAAAGAGTATCTTCCATACCTCTAATTATGTCTGGAAAAATATAATTAGATATGTGAGTTGTAAGTACGGCTACATTTTTTGTATCTATGATATTAGTGCTATTTTCTGTCCAATTAGATAAATAAATGCCACTTCCTTGGATTCTATAAACATATTGTAAAGAAACTAGATCACCTATGGCTTTTCTTATAGTATGCCTACTTACCTTGAATATTTCCATTAATTCTGATTCAGTTGGTATTTTTTCGTGAGGTTTGTATCTGCCAGTTTTGGCCCAGTCTATAATACTTTCTTCTACCTCTTCATATTTGTGTTTCATGATCTTCTCCTAAATAAAATATTTTACATAAATTATATCAAAATTGAACTGACTTAACAACATTATGTAGAATATTAGTACGTATAAATTTAAAAATAAATATTGACATTTGTACGTATGAATATTATGCTTTTCTTATGAAAGCGATTAACTTAAGAAAAGGTGGTCGGTAAAAATGTCAAATAAATATACTGTTGGAGTTGATTTTGGATCTTTGTCTGCAAGAGCAGTAGTTGTTAGCTTAGAAGATGGTGAGGTTTTATCATCAGATGTTATGGATTATCCTGATGCAGTTATAGATGAATATTTGCCAGGAACTAATATTAAGCTTGGCAACGACTGGGCACTTCAGAATCCAAATGATTATTACAATTGTTTTATTACAACTGTTAAAAAAGCAGTTCAAGAGGCTTGTAAAACAATATCAAAGGATGACATTATTGGTGTCTCTGTTGATTTCACATCTTGTACCGTTCTTCCTGTTAAGGCAGATGGAACTCCTTTAATGAATATTGATAGATGGCACGATAATCCTCATGCATGGGTAAAACTATGGAAACATCATGCTGCACAAGGACAAGCAGATGAGCTGAATGCCATTGCAAGAAAGAGGAATGAAGCTTGGCTTAAATATTATGGAGGTAAGATTTCATCTGAATGGTTATTTCCAAAACTAATGCAGATAGCTGAAGAAGCACCAGAAGTTTATAAAGAAATGGATAGATTTATAGAAGCTACAGATTGGATTACCTGGCAGTTAACTGGAGTAGAAATGCGTAATAAGACAACTGCTGGTTATAAAGCTATTTGGAATGCAGAAACAGGATTTCCAAGCAAAGAATTTTTTAAAGCTTTAAATCCATTGATGGAAAACGTTATAGAAGAAAAGATAGGAACAACTTTCTATTCCGTTGGAGAGAAGGCTGGAAATCTTTTATCGAAAGTAGCAGAAGCTACAGGGCTAAACACAGGTATACCAGTAGCTATAGGAAATGTAGATGCTCATGTATCAGTTGCTCCAACTGGAGTTATTGAAGCAGGAACAATGCTTAATATTATGGGAACATCAACTTGTGATATTACACTTGGAAATAAAGAGGTTCCAGTACCAGGGATATGTGGTGTAGTAAAAGATGGAGCAGTACCAGGTTATTATGCTTATGAGTCAGGACAAAATGCTGTTGGTGATATATTTGCTTGGTTTGTTAAAAATCAAGTTCCAGAAAGATATTTTAATGAAGCAAATGAAAGAAATATGAATATTCATCAATTACTAGAAGAGAAAGCTAAGAGATTAAATATTGGCGAAAGTGGACTATTAGCCTTAGATTGGTGGAATGGAAATAGATCTATCTTAGTAGATACTGATCTTACAGGACTTATCTTTGGTATGAATCTTGAAACAAAGCCAGAAGAAATTTATAGAGCATTAATAGAAGCTACAGCTTTTGGTAAGAGATTAATTATAGATAATTTTGAAAAAAATGATATAAAAATCGACAAGCTTATTGTTTGTGGAGGATTACCTCATAAAAATCAAATGTTAAATCAAATATATGCAGATATAACAGGAAAAGAAATATTTATAGCTGAACATCTTCAAGCACCTGCAATAGGTGCAGCTATGTTTGCTGCAGTTGCAGCAGGAAAGGAACTTGGAGGATTTGATTCTATAGAAGAGGCATCTAAAAAGATGACAAGACTTAAGGAACAATCTATAAAACCTATCCCTGAAAATATGAAGAGATATGAAGCTATTTATAAAGAATATGTAAAATTACATGATTACTTTGGTCGTGGAGAAAACGATGTAATGAAGCGCCTTAAGAAAATTAAGGAGAATGCTGTAAAGGAAGGGTAAGTTTATGTTAGAAAAGTTAAAGAAAGAGGTATTGGAAGCTAATTTATTATTACCTAAGTATGGATTAGTGACATTCACATGGGGAAATGTAAGTGGTATAGATAGAGAGAAAGGCTTAGTTGTAATTAAGCCTAGTGGAGTTGAGTACTCAGAAATGAAAGCTAGTGACATGGTTGTAGTGGATTTAGATGGAAAGATTGTAGAGGGAAACTTGAATCCATCCAGTGATACAGCAACACATTTAGTTTTATATAAGGCGTTTCCAAATATAAAGGGAATTGTGCACACACATTCACCTTGGGCAGTTTCATTTGCACAGGCAGGATTAGAAGTTCCAGCATCGGGAACTACACAAGGAGATTATTTCTATGGAGATATACCTGTAACTCGTCAAATGACAGTAGAAGAAATTAAAGGTCAATATGAAAAAGAAACAGGTAATGTTATTGCTGAAACCTTTAGAAGTAAAAATATAAATCCTGATTACATGCCAGGAGTTTTAGTAAATGATCATGGTCCATTTACTTGGGGAACAGATCCTAAAAATGCTGTACACAATTCTGTTGTATTAGAAGAGGTGGCAAAGATGACTTACCATTCTTTGCAGTTAAATCCTGAAAATATTAGGATGAATAAATCATTATTAGATAAGCACTTTTTCCGTAAGCATGGAGAAAATGCATATTATGGTCAAAATATAAGTGAAAAGGGAGAGATAAATTATGTTTAAAAATAGTAAAATGGAATTTTGGTTTGTAGTAGGAAGTCAGCATCTATATGGAGAAGAAGCTTTAGCTGAAGTTAGAAAAGATTCACAAGAAATCGTAGATGAACTAAATAGAAGTGGAAATTTACCTTATGAAATAGTATTTAAATCTTTAGCAACATCAGCTGATGAAATAAAAAAGATAATGAAAGAGGTTAACTATAGAGATGAGGTAGCAGGGGTAATTACATGGATGCATACATTCTCACCAGCTAAGATGTGGATTGCTGGAACTAAACTTCTACAAAAGCCACTACTACATTTAGCAACTCAATTTAACGAAAATATTCCTTGGAAGAAAATAGATATGGACTATATGAACTTGCATCAAAGTGCCCATGGAGATAGAGAATATGGATTTATTAATGCAAGACTTAATAAAAATAATAAAGTTATAGTAGGATACTGGAAAGATAAAAATATCCAAAGGGAAGTATCTGATTGGATGAAGGTGGCAGTAGGGTATATGGCTAGCCAAGATATAAAGGTAGCTCGTTTTGGTGATAATATGCGTAATGTTGCTGTTACAGAGGGAGACAAGATAGAAGCTCAAATTCAATTTGGATGGACAGTTGATTATTTTGCTGTAGGTGATTTGGTAGCTGAAATAAACAAGGTATCAGAAAGTGAAATTGATAAAACTTACAAAGAATTTGAAGAATTATATATTTTAGATCCAGGAGAAAATGATCCAGCATATTATGAAAAGCAAGTTAAAGAACAAATTAGGATGGAAATAGCACTAAGAACTTTCTTAGATAGAGGAAATTACAATGCATTCTGTACAAACTTTGAAGATCTTTATGGAATGAAGCAATTACCTGGACTAGCAGTTCAACGTTTAAATGCAGAAGGTTATGGATTTGCAGGTGAAGGAGATTGGAAGACTGCAGCTTTAGATAGAATGTTAAAAGTTATGACTAATAACACTAGAACTGGATTTATGGAAGATTACACATATGAACTACAAAGTGGAAATGAAAAGGTATTAGGTGCACATATGTTAGAAGTTGACCCAACTTTTGCATCAGATAGACCAAAGGTTGTTGTTAAACCACTTGGAATAGGTGATAAAGAAGATCCAGCTCGTTTAATATTTAATGGATCAACAGGAAAAGGTGTAGCCGTGTCTATGCTAGATCTTGGAAGTAATTATAGATTAATTATAAATGAATTAACTGCTGTAGAACCAGATGAAGATATGCCTAACTTGCCAGTTGCAAAGATGGTATGGAAACCAGAACCTAATTTCCTTGATGGTGTAAGAGCTTGGATTTATGCAGGTGGTGGACATCATACAGTTGTTTCATTAGATTTAACAGTAGAACAAGTATATGACTGGAGCCGTATGGTAGGACTTGAAACTATAGTTATAGATAAGGAAACTAAACTTAGAGATATTATAGAAAAAACAACAAAGTAAGTTAAGAAATTAGGAGGATAAGAAATGAAACTATTTATAGATACAGCTAATGTTGAAGAAATAAAAGAAGCTAATGACATGGGGATAATTTGTGGAGTAACAACAAACCCTTCACTTATAGCAAAAGAAGGTAGGGATTTTAAAGAAGTTATACAAGAGATTACATCTATAGTGGATGGACCTATAAGTGGTGAAGTCATTGCATTAGATGCAGAAGGAATGATTAAGGAAGGTAGAGAAATAGCTAAAATCCATAAGAATATGGTAGTAAAAATACCAATAACAGAAGAGGGATTAAAAGCTGTTAAGGTGTTATCTAAAGAAGGAATAAAAACAAATGTAACACTTATATTTTCAGCAGGGCAAGCTCTTTTAGCAGCAAAAGCAGGTGCTACTTTTGTAAGTCCTTTTCTTGGTAGATTAGATGATATATCATCTAATTCTATGGAGCTAATAAATTCAATTGTCAATATATTTAATATTCATGGAATAAAGACAGAAATAATAGCTGCAAGCATAAGAAGTCCAAAGCATGTAGTTGATGCAGCAGAAGCTGGAGCACATATAGGGACAATTCCATATAAAATTTTAAAGCAATTAGTTAAACATCCTCTTACTGATGCAGGGATAGAAAGATTTATGAAGGATTGGAAAGATGCATTTAATAGATAGCAAAGGAGATAAAACACCATGAATATAGATAATTTAGCTATAAATACAATAAGAATACTTTCTGCAGAAGCTATAGAAAAGGCGAAGTCTGGGCATCCAGGCTTGCCTTTGGGCTGTGCAAGCATGGCATATACACTTTGGAGTAGACATTTAAAACATAATCCAGAAAATGTTGAGTGGAAGAACAGAGATAGATTTGTACTTTCTGCAGGACATGGTTCAATGCTTTTATATTCACTACTTAATGTCTTTGGATATGATGTAAGTATAGATGATATAAAGAATTTTAGACAATTTGGAAGCAAGACTCCTGGACATCCTGAATATGGACATACTCATGGGATAGAAACAACAACAGGACCACTTGGACAAGGAATTTGTAATGCTGTTGGTATGGCTATAGCGGAAACTTATTTAGCAGAAAAGTTTAATAGAGAAAAATATAAGGTTGTAGATCATTATACTTATGCTGTAGCTGGTGATGGATGTCTAATGGAAGGAATTTCAGGTGAAGCTAGCTCTTTAGCTGGGACACTTGGACTAGGAAAATTAATAGTTTTATATGATTCAAACAACATATCTATAGAAGGAAATACAGATATTGCTTTTAGAGAAAATGTAGCTTTAAGATATAAAGCTTATGGTTGGCAAGTCATAAATGTAGATGATGGTAATAATATAGAAGAAGTAGATGCAGCTATTAAAAAGGCTAAAGAAGAAAAGAATAAGCCTTCTATACTAATAGTAAAAAATATTATAGGATTTGGTTGTCCTAATAAACAAGGAACACCATCAGCTCATGGTGAGGCTTTAGGGGAAGAAAATCTAAGACTTACAAAGGAAAATTTAAATTGGAATTATGAGCCTTTTAGTGTTCCAAATGAAGTAAGAGCTTTTAGAGAAGAATTTAAAGTAAGAGCTAAAAAAGAAGAAGAAAAATGGAATAAGTTATTTAAAGAATATGAAAAAGAATATCCTTCATTAGCTAAAGAGTGGGAGCTTTGGTTTAATGGGGAAGGAGAAGTTAATCTTCTTGAAGCGGAAGAGTTTTGGAAGTTTGATAAACCAATGGCAACAAGACAATCTTCAGGGGTTATAATCAATAGACTTGCTAAAGTAATTCCTAATCTTATGGGAGGTTCTGCAGATTTAGCTCCATCAAATAAAACATATATGAATGATAGAGGAGATTTTTCTGCTGAAAATAGAAAAGGTTCAAATATGCATTTTGGAGTAAGGGAACATGCTATGGCAGCCATTGCTAATGGAATGTATTTACATGGAGGACTTAAAGTATTTGTAGGAACTTTCTTTGTATTTAGTGATTATATGAAGGGGGCAATGAGACTTTCAGCTTTAATGAAACTTCCAATTACTTATGTGTTAACCCATGATAGTATTGGAGTAGGAGAAGATGGACCAACTCATGAACCTATTGAACAGTTAGCAGCACTTAGATCAATTCCTAATATGACTACATTTAGACCGGCGGATTCAAATGAAACTGCTGCAGCTTGGTACAGTGCAATAAATAGTAAAAAAGGTCCAACTGCGTTGGTTCTTACAAGACAAACACTACCTTTATATGATGGTTCAGGTAAAAATGCATTAAAGGGTGGATATATACTTAAGGATTCTAAAAATAAAGAAAATCCAGATGTTATATTAATGGCTTCAGGTTCCGAGGTTGAACTTATTTTAAATGCTGCAAAAGAGTTAGAAAAAGAAAATATAGATGCTAGAGTTGTTAGCATGCCTTCTTTTGAATTATTTGATGATCAAAGCGAAGAATATAAGAGTTCAGTATTGCCTAAAAAGGTTAGAGCAAGAGTTGCTGTGGAAGCTGCATCACCATTTGGATGGCATAAATATGTAGGTATTGATGGTGAAGTAATAGGAATGGAGACATTTGGAGCATCAGGAAAGGCAGAAGTTTTATTTAAAGAGTTTGGCTTTACTATAGAAAATGTAGTACAAAAAGCTAAAAGTGTTTTAGAAAATTTATAATAAGGGAGGGAGAAATGTGATCAAGAAAGAAATTTGTGGACAATTTCAAGAAAAGCCTGTATATAAGTATACTATAAATAATAAAAATGGCATGAAGTTTTCATGTATCTCTCATGGAGCTACTTTAACAGAAATTTATGCTTTAGATAAAAATAATAATCCAGTAAATGTACTGCTAGGATTTAATAATTTAGATTATTATTTAAAAGATACAAAAATATTTTCAGCTGCATCTATAGGACGTGTTGCTGGACGTATAGAAAAAGGTGAATTTGAGATTAAGGGAAAAAGGTACAAGGTAGAATCTAATGAAGGTGAAAATCTTCTTCATGGAGGTACTCATGGATTTAATTCGTTTAATTGGGAAAGTAGAATTTCCGAAAGTAATAATAGTGTAACTTTCTATAATATTATCAAAGAAGAAGAGGATGGATTTCCAGGTAATATAGAAGTTAAAATCACTTACTCTTTAAATGATAATAATGATTTGAATATTGACTTTGATGCATCTTCAGATAAGGATACATTATTTAATCCAACTGTGCATTCATATTTTAATTTAAGTGGCAATTTTGAAAATTTACTAAGAAATCATACCTTACAAATTAATTCAGATTACGTTGAAGAACTTAGATCTGATAATATACCTACAGGAAAGCTTAAAGAGGTTAAGGAAACACCTTTTGATTTTAGAGAACCCAAAGATTTAATGAAGGTAGTAGAAAGTTTTAAGAAGGAATTAAAATTAGATGGAATTGATCATCCATTTAAAGTTAATAGTAAAAATATTGCTACTTTAATTAGTAAGGATACAGGTATAAGATTAGATATTGAATCAGAACGTAATGCATTAATAGTTTATACTTTAAATGCTTGTTATGATAATTTTAAAATGAATGGGAAGAGTATAGCTAAGCATATGGCAGTAGCTTTAGAACCTCAAACTTTACCAGATGCAATTAATCATAAAGGTTTTGGAGACATTGTGCTAAATGCAGATGAAAAGAAACATTATAATATAAAATATCATTTTAGTTTAGCTTAAGTGTAGTATGAATAAATGCACCAATCATTGTGAGATTGGTGCATTTATAATTGACGATTCCATAAAATATAGATAGTTATAAATATTAATAGCTCTTATTTTTCTCTAATAGAATTTTAGATGGTGGGAATCCTTTTGTTTTTTTAAATAGTTTGCTAAAGTAGTAAACGTCTTCAAAACCGCATTTATATGCAGCCTCTTGAACAGAGAATTCACCACTCAACAAAATATTTTCAGCGTTATTAATTTTCATTCGATTAATATATTCTTTAACAGATAATCCCATGTATCTCTTGAAAAGAGTGCCAAAATAGGCAGTGGTTAAACCAGTAGTAGATGCTAATTCTTTTACCTCTATTTGATTTTGCAGATTTCTTAAAATATAGTTAACAGCCTTTTGAATACGTTTGTCTACATCAATGATATTATCTTTATAATATAAATGTTTAAAATAATAATGAAGTATCATAAGAAGCAAAGCACGAGTTTTCAATTCATAACCTTGATTTTTCTTTAACCATTCAAATGTCAAATTATTATATAAGGAAAGCAATTCTTCTGGCTTACCAATATGTGATACTAGTGGAAATGGTAAGGTTACAGTATCACCTTTTAGATTATAGAGGTGGAAATTTAGAGCATAGCTTGACATTAAGTTTTCAGAATCAGTAAATGCACTTCTACGGCTACCTTTGGGAATACATATAAGATCGCCTTCATTTAATTCATATGTTACATCATTAATAGTGTAGAAAACTTTCCCTTTAGAAATATATGTTAAATCAATAAAATCTGTTATGGCATCTTCAATAATCCAACTAGGTGTGGAATGTCTATTAATAAAATATTCAATTTGAGGATTAATATCAGCATAATTCATATAAAAATATACTATCCTTTCTAAAATTGTACAAGTCATCTAATTTTTGACCATTGAGTTTATTATATTACAGTAATAAAATATTATCAATAATTTGAAATTAAGGAAGGGGTTTATACAATGAGGAAAAATAATACAAAATCGTTTCTGATGCTCTTTGCTAATATCACGCTAGCGTTTTTTATCAGTATTACAATGCTGGTTCCTTTTCAGGCAAAGGCAGTAAATTATGCAGCTCCAGTTATTGCTGATTGGAAAACAACATATCAGACTATGGATGGTGTAGGATCAGCCTATGCATATACTGCTTCCAGCATGCTTATACAGTTAGCTACAGCAGGTAAACAAGAAACAGTTAATCATCTGCTTAACTTGGCGTTTAGTGAAAAGAATGGAACTGGGCATGATATTGTACGAGTTATTATTGGCAATGGTGGTGTTACTGCTAGTGGGACTTCGCAAAGTAGTCCGGGGTTTAATCCAAAGACAGGTTTGAGGGTTGACATAAGCAAACCTGGTTATGACGTGGGTGGAAACCCAATTCCTGTGAATGGAACAGCTGGTTTGTATGGTTATAAGATGATGAAAGCATCAAATCGTTTCTACGATGGTCAAACTGATACAATTTGGCCAAATGAACCTGAACATAAAACTGGCACTATGGTTCCTGTAAAGGATTTCGCTTGGGATTATGATAATTGGGACAAGTCTATAGCAAATGACAAAGGTGGACCTGTAAATTGGATTAAGGAATCAGGAGATAAACCTGTAGTAATTAAGAGCAGTTCTCGTACTAGAAAAGAAATTTTTGATATAGACCAAGTGTGGACTATGAAACAAGCAATGAAGTATGGGGTACATACATTTTATGCATGTATGTGGGAGGCACCTTATTGGATGAGCAAGCCATCTTCATCTGGAAGCAATGTTCCAAGTAAGATAATACGTGATGATAAAGCTTCAGATGGTAAAAAAATCTACTATCAAGCATATGCAGATTATCTAGTCAATTATATTAAGGGCTATTGGGAGCAATGGGGAATTCCTATTACTAACATAAACCCATTTAATGAACCTGACCTTGAAGGTGCAAGTTCTTCATACATTAAGGAACTTATTGATGATTACATAGGTCCAACTTTAAAGAAAGCTGTACAACCAGGAGGTATGCTATATGGAATTAAGAACCCTGATGGTAAAGTGATTGATTTTCAACCAAAGTTATGTGCATTGGATGGAACTAACCTGGAGGCTACTTTGGATAGGGGGGCTGAGGTTTTTCCAGAACTAGATTCTAGTATCAACAAACATAAGTATCTCGATGTGGCTACTACCCATTTATATGGTTCAGTTGGTACTGGAACAGATGAAACTATACTAAAACATAATGCAGAAGGAAATAGCAATATTGCACTTAAACCTTATGACTACACAGTAGATGGTACAAAGTGGCCATCATACCTAAATGGATATAAGATCTGGCAAGCGGAGTTTATGAATCAGGATGTTAGTGATGGATCAGCAGGTGCATATACTCAGCGTTATGGTAATCAGAATATCAATGATGCTGTGCGATATGCATATCTTATGACAAATATGTTTACAAGCAATCCAGGTATTAATGCTTATCTATGGTGGATGACATGGGATAATAACGGTGCAAATGGTTCTGACCTAATTCGATTGGTAAATACAAACTCCCAACAATACGCTGGACATACTAGTACATTAACAGGCGAATATCAAATTTTCAAACGTTTTTATGGTTTTGGTCATTTTTCACGTTTTATGAATCCAGGGGACAAACGTTTTAGTGTGACACGTGAGCCAGGTGACAATTTAAATGTTGTTGGATTTAAGAGTTCAGATGATAAGGATTTTTCAATAACCATAACTAATTCTAACAATGATGATAGTATTAAACATCTAGAGCTTGCCTTGAAGGATTTTCCAGAGGGTACTAAGAGTGTAACAGTATTTCGTACTTCTGGTAGCGAAAATCAGAAGAAGCTTGCAAAGATTCCTGTGAAGAATGGTAAGTTTATCATAGATATTCCATCAGCAAGTATTGTTACAATAGTACCATCTGAAGGCAGATATGCTACTTTTAATGGTCTTGACAGTGAACGCGATATTTTCTCTACTTTTGAAGCTGAAGAAAACGATAACGGTATAATGGGAAATAAAGCTGGTAATGCTGGTCGTACTAAAGAAGCAGTTTCACTTGGAAATAGTGATTATCTTTCTTATAAAAATGTTAACTTTGCTGATGGCTCTGCTAATGGTGGCGTCGTTCGTAGACACTTGCTATATCTAACTGCACTTTCACATGCAACATCAGGTAAGGGTGGAAGCTTACTCGCATACACATTGCCTGTTGGCACACATGTAGGAAGCGTTAGCGATATAACATCAAAAGGAAAACGAGTAGCTGAAATACTTGTGCCAGAAGGAACAAGTTATAGCAAATATCAAGCTAAGGTTGACACTGGTGATAATGGGGCTTATGGACATAAAGATCTTTATATTGTAGCTGCATTAGGTGGCTTACATGATAAGATTACAGTTGATCGCTTTTTATTTGGGGCTAACGATTCTGATTGGAGTGCTGATGCAAATAATTCAGTGGTAATTACAGAAGGAAACGTGCTAAAGAATGGTGATTTTGATACTACAACTGATTCAAATACTGATGGGTGGTCAGTAGGAAGATATAGCAAAGGAAAGTTTGAGCAGAATGTCACTGGACCTGCACTAAGTGCAAGCACAATCCAGAGCTATTCAGGACTTTCAAGATATCTAAAAAATAGTAATACTTCGAAAGTTGCTGGTTCTGCAAGGTTGGAAAATCGTACAAGTGCTAATGGGAAATATGATGGGATATGGCAAGATGTCACTGGTAAGATGACAAAAGGTGAGAGATACCATTTTAATGGTCAATTTCTTTCAATGAAGGATGGATCACTAGGTTATGAAGTTGCAGCTGAAAAACCAGGAGATGTTAAAGTTGCATTAGTATATTATGATGAAAACGGTAAGCAGTTAGGGATGACCAAAATTGGTGGACGTGATATGCCAAAACCACTTGCAGCACGTGAAGCTGGTGAAAGGGCTTGGTTTAATGGTAATACATTGTTAGGTTCTATTCTCGAAGGTGGCCCTCTTAGTATAAGTTCATTTCAACCTGTTAATGTGAGAGTGGCAAATTGGGCTGAATGTAATAATGATGCTTTTGTATACGATGAGCCCAAGGGTACTACTAAGGTTATTTTGTCACTGTATTCTAAAGATGACAATATACTTTATGCCGATGAACTTTCAATTGTTCCAGCACCAAATCGTGATGCACTAAGAGATGCACTTAGGAAGTATAAAGGTAAAAATAGCAGCCTTGTTAATGAGAGTGAGGAAGCGTTAATAAGTAGTAGTATAACTCAAAGAAAAGTTACAGAATTGATGGAAGCACTAAAGTAGAAGAAACAGTAAAAATAGAAATGTAAGAGATGTTTAGACAGCTAATAAATTTTTCGTTAGATAAGAAAAAATATAGAGAAAGAAGGAAATATTATGAGAAACAATGAAAGAATAACTCATGAGTGTGCATTAGAGAAAGCAAAAGAATTAGTAGCTAAAATGACTCTTCAAGAAAGAGCGGAGCAATTAACATATAAGGCACCAGCTATAAAACATTTAAATATACCAAGATATAATTGGTGGAATGAAGGGCTTCATGGTGTAGCAAGGGCAGGCACAGCAACCGTATTTCCTCAAGCTATTGGATTAGCTGCCATGTTTGATGATGAGCTATTAAAAGAAATTGCAAAAATTATAGCAACTGAAGGGCGTGCCAAATATAATGAGAATTCTAAGAAAGGTGATAGAGATATTTATAAAGGGTTGACATATTGGTCTCCTAATATAAACATTTTCCGAGATCCAAGATGGGGACGTGGGCATGAAACTTATGGTGAAGATCCATATTTAACTTCTAGGTTAGGAGTGGCCTTTGTCAAAGGATTACAAGGTGATGGAAAGTATTTAAAAATAGCAGCATGTGCTAAACACTTTGCAGTGCACAGTGGACCAGAAGGCTTAAGGCATGAATTTAATGCTGTTGTAAGTAAAAAAGATTTGTTTGAAACTTATTTACCAGCTTTTGAAGCTTGCATAAAAGAAGCTGACGTTGAAGCTGTAATGGGGGCTTATAATCGTACAAATGATGAACCTTGTTGTGGAAGTAAACTTTTATTAAAGGATATTTTAAGAGGAAAATGGCAATTTAAAGGACATGTAGTATCTGACTGCTGGGCTATTGCAGATTTTCATCTATATCATAAGGTTACAAGCACTGCTACTGAATCAGCGGCTCTTGCAATAAAGAATGGTTGTGATTTAAATTGTGGAAATGTATATCTTCAAATGTTATTAGCATATAAGGAAGGTTTAGTATCAGAAGAGGATATAACTACTGCTGCTGAAAGATTAATGGCAACAAGAGTTAGATTGGGTATGTTTGATGAAGAATGTGAGTATAACAAAATATCTTATGAGATGAATGATAGTAAGGAACATAATGAAATTTCATTAATAGCTTCAAGAAAATCTATAGTAATGTTAAAAAATAATGGAGTACTTCCATTAAATAAATCAAAATTGAAATCCATTGGAGTTATTGGACCAAACTCAAATAGTGAGTTAATGCTTAAGGGAAATTATTTTGGCACTGCTTCAAAGTACACTACAATACTAGAAGGAATTCATGAAGCTGTAGATTCAGATGATATAAGGGTATTTTATTCAGAAGGTTGCCATCTATACAAAGATAGAGTTTCAGATTTAGCAGAAGCAGATGATAGAATGGCTGAAGCAGTTACTGTTGCAGAACATAGCGATGTAGTTATTCTTTGTTTAGGCTTAGATTCTTCAATTGAAGGAGAACAAGGAGATGCTAGTAATAGTGATGGTGCTGGAGATAAATTAAACTTAAATTTACCTGGAAGACAACAAGAATTGCTTGAAAAAGTAATTGCAACTGGCAAACCTGTAATAGTAGTGCTTGGAGCTGGAAGTGCATTAACTCTTCAAGGGCAAGAAGAAAACTGTGCTGCTATTTTAGATGTATGGTATCCAGGTAGTCATGGTGGTAGAGCTTTGGCTGATATACTATTTGGGAAATGTTCACCAAGTGGTAAATTACCTGTAACTTTCTATAAAACTATTGAAGAATTACCAGAGTTTACAGATTACTCTATGAAGGGTAGAACTTATCGTTATATGAAGAATGAAAGTCTATATCCATTTGGTTATGGATTAACTTATTCATCTGTTGAATTATCTGATTTAGTAGTATCTAATATTCATAAAAATTTTGATAGCGTTAATGTAAGTCTTAAAATATCTAATACAGGAAATTTTGATATAGAGGAAGTAGTTCAATGTTATGTAAAGGACCTTGAATCACAGTTTGCAGTTGATAATTATAGTTTATCAGGATTTAAACGTGTTGAGCTTAAAAAAGGGGAAAGTAAAACAGTATCAATCAAAATAGATAAAAAATCTTTTGAAGCTGTAAATGATAAAGGTGAAAGAATTCTTGATAGCAAGAAGTTTAAGTTGTTTGTTGGTATATCACAACCAGACAGTAGAAGTATCAGGCTTATAGGAATTACTCCGCTAGAAGCTGATATTGAAGTAGTATAAAATCTATTAAATTTAAATACGAAATTGAAAAGAGGAAACACTATTATGGAAATGACATTAAGATGGTTTGGAAAAGAAGCAGATTCAGTGACACTAGAGCAAATTAGGCAAATTCCAGGAGTAGCAGGTGTTGTTACTACTTTATATGATACAATGCCTGGAGAAGTATGGTCAAAGGAAAGAATTAAAGCTATGAAGGCAGAAGTAGAAGCTGTTGGGCTTAAGCTTTCGGGGATAGAAAGTGTTAATATTCATGATTCAATAAAGGTAGGTACATCAGATAGAGATAAATACATTGAAAATTATATCAAAACATTGGAGGGCCTTGGACAAGAGGGGATTAATGTCGTTTGCTATAATTTTATGCCAGTATTTGATTGGACAAGGTCTGATCTTGCAAAGGTAAGACCAGATGGATCAACAGTATTATCTTACGACCAAGAAATTATAGATAAAATAAATCCTGAAAACTTATTATCATCAATGGATTCAAAAGCTAATGGCTTTGAATTACCAGGATGGGAACCAGAGCGTATGGCCAGAATAAAAGAATTATTTGAAATGTATAAAGATGTAGATGATGAAAAGTTATTTAATAATTTAAGGTATTTCTTAGAAGCAATTATGCCAACGTGCGAAAAATACAATATAAAAATGGCAATACATCCAGATGATCCAGCTTGGCCAGTATTCGGACTCCCAAGAATTATGACTTGCAAGGAAAATTTACTAAAATTAGTAACAATGGTAGATAGTCCTTGCAATGGGGTTACATTATGTACAGGGTCACTAGGCTCTAACATAAATAATGATATTCCTGATATTATAAGGTCTCTAAAAGGAAAAATTCACTTTGCACATGTTAGAAATATTAAACATATTGCTCCGGGTAAATTTGATGAAGCTGCACATTTATCATCAGATGGATCTCTAGACATGTATGAAATTATGAAAGCATTATATGAAATTGGATTTAAAGGAATTGTAAGACCAGATCATGGACGTGCTATCTGGGGAGAAGTAGCCATGCCTGGATATGGGCTTTATGATAGAGCACTTGGAGTAACATATTTAAACGGAATATTAGAAAGCTTGAAAAAATCAAATAAAAGTAGGTGAAAAAATGTTGGAGTTAAATAATGAGGGAATTAAAAGCAGAGAAGAATGGGAAAAAAGAGGCTTTAAGATTCCTAAATTTAATAGAGAAAAAGTTATAAAGGAGACAAAAGAAAATCCTACATGGATTCATTTTGGTGCAGGCAATATTTTCAGGTCATTTCCAGCTGCATTACAGCAAACTCTTTTAGATGAAGGAAAAACCAATAAAGGTATCATTGTAGCAGAAGGTTATGATTATGAGATTATTGAAAAAGTAAATAAAAAGCATGATGACTTAAGTGTAATGGTAATTTTAAAAGCTAATGGAACTGTTGAAAAAACTGTGATTGGAAGTATTACAGAATCCCTTGCATTAGATAGTGACAATGAAAAAGATTTTGAAAGATTAAAAGAGATTTTTAGAAAGACATCGCTGCAGATGGCTAGTTTTACTATTACTGAAAAGGGGTATAGCCTTATTGGAAAGAATGAAAACTTCATTCCAGAAGTAGAAGAAGATTTTAAAAATGGTCCTAAGAAACCTAAGAGTTATATAGGGAAAATATCTGCATTATGCTATGAAAGATATCTTAATAATAGAATGCCAATTGCATTAGTGAGTATGGATAATTGTTCACATAATGGATCAAAATTATACAATGCTATTAATACCTTTGCAATGAAATGGGTTGATAATGGGAAAGCAGAGGAGGGATTTTTGAAATACATTAATAATGGCTGTAGTGTAACATTTCCTTGGACAATGATTGATAAAATTACACCACGACCAGATGATAGTGTAAAAAACATGCTTATAGAGAGTGGATTTTCAGATGTAGAACCTATTATAACTTCTAAAAATACTTATGTAGCTTCTTTTACAAATGCAGAGGAAGCAGAATATTTAGTAATTGAAGATTCATTTCCAAATGGTAGACCAAAACTTGAAGAGGTAGGTGTCAAATTTACTGATGGAAGTACAGTAGATCGTGTGGAAAAGATGAAAGTTTGTACATGCTTAAATCCACTACATACTGCATTAGCTGTATTTGGATGTTTACTATCTTATACTAGAATTTGTGAAGAAATGAAAGACCCGCAGTTAAGATCTTTAGTGGAGAATATTGGGTATTTAGAAGGATTACCAGTAGTTGTTGATCCTAAAATTATAAGTCCAAAAGATTTTATAGATGAAGTTTTAACTATTAGAATACCAAATCCATTTATGCCAGATACTCCACAAAGAATTGCCACAGATACTTCACAAAAACTGCCTATTCGCTTTGGAGAAACAATCAAGGCATATTTGAAAGATCCTAAATTAGAAGTAAGCCAATTGAAGTTTATTCCTATAGTTATAGCGGGGTGGTGTAGATATTTGCTAGGTGTTGATGACAATGGTAATAAATTTGAAATTAGTGATGATCCAATGCTATCTATACTTAGAGAACATCTTAAAGGAATTAAACTAGGACAAAAAGGACCATTTCATGAAGAATTGAAACCTATTCTTTCAAATGAAAAGATCTTTGGGTTAGATTTATATAAAGCAGATTTAGGAAGTTTAATAGAACTATGTTTTGAAGAAATGATAGATGGTAAGGGAGCAGTAAGAAGAACTTTGAAGAATTATTTATAATTTGCAAAAGGAAAGAAGAGGTGATGTTGATATGGTAAATAAAAAAAGTAAATTATATTCTTGTTGGCTAAGCCATAATAATATCAAAAATAGTAAATATAAAGAATATCTTGAAAATGTGTTGGTTTGTCATAGAAGTGAAGTTATAGATTCTGCATTATCAGAACTAAAAAGAGCATTTAAGCAAATAAGTGATAGCAAAAGAACACAGGTGTTTTATGAAAGTGAAGAAGATATTAAAGAGGTTAAATATATAAAACTAGAGAGAACACAAGACAAAACTTTAGTTAATGATGGATATAAAATAAACTGTAATGCAACTAATGGATGTATAAGTGTTTCAGCTAAGAATGATAATGGTATTCTTTATGGAGTATTTGCATTATTGAGTTTATTTGAACAAAACAAACAGCTGGAAGGAAAGGAAGTTATAGACAATCCGAGGAAAGATCTTAGACTAATAGATCATTGGGATAACATAGATGGGACTATTGAACGTGGATTTGCAGGGTGTTCTATACTATTTGAAAGCTGCCGTAATAAAGAGATTATGAAAGCTGTTATGGATGAAATAGGTGGTATTACAGCAGCTAGACCAGGGCTAAGAAAGGCATTTAATGATGATTATAAGGTAGCTTCGGATTTAGATAGAATTAATGATTATGCGAGAATGCTTTCTTCCATTGGAATTAATGGAGTAATTATAAATAACACAAATGTCCATGAAGCAGAAACTTATTTAATAGATAACAAAGCTGATATTGTAAAAACTATAAGCTACATATTTAACAGATGGGGAATTAAAACTTATTTAAGTATAAATTTTGCAGCACCAATTACCTTAAAGGACTTAGAAACTTGTGATCCTTTGGATGCGAGGGTAAAAAAGTGGTGGAAGAAAAGAGTTCAATATGTGTATAGTGTAATTCCAAACTTAGGAGGCTTTATGGTAAAGGCTGATTCAGAGGGTAGGCCAGGACCATTTTCTTATGGACGTAATCATGCAGATGGGGCCAACATGCTTGGGGAAGCACTAGCACCATTTGGAGGAATATTAATATGGAGATGCTTTGTATATAACTGTAAGCAAGACTGGAGAGATTATTCAATAGATAGAGCTAAGGCTGCATTTGACTGTTTTGAGCCATTAGATGGACAATTTTTAGATAATGTATACTTACAAATTAAAAACGGACCTATGGATTTTCAAGTTAGAGAACCAATATCGCCACTATTTGGAGCAATGGATAAAACTAACAAGTTAATGGAATTTCAAATAACTCAAGAATACACAGGTCAGCAAAAACATGTATGCTTTTTAATTCCCTTATGGAAAGAAGCATTAAGTTCTCCAACATATGCAAATGGAAATGAAAGTAGTGTTGCTAAAAGAATTAATGGAATAGCTGCAATAGTCAATGTAGGTGATGATGAAAATTGGACAGGACATTTTTTAGCTCAAGCAAATCTTTATGGATATGGCAGACTTGCATGGAATAGTGAAATGACAAGTGAAGAAATTGCAGAGGAATGGATTAATCTTACCTTTGGTGATAATCCGATAGTTATAGAAAATGTAATGGAGATATTAATGAATTCTTGGAAAGCATATGAAAATTATACAGCTCCGCTTGGTATAGGCTGGATGGTAGCAACAGGACATCACTATGGTCCAGATGTAGATGGATATGAGTTTTCACCTTGGGGAACATACCATAGAGCAGATATTAGAGGGATTGGAATTGATCGGACTATAGAAAGTGGGACAGGTTATGTAGGACAATACAATGAGCCACTCAAAAGTCAATATGATAATTTAGAAACCTGTCCAGATGAGGTGTTGTTATTTTTTCACCATGTTCCTTATACTCATCTATTGAAATCAGGTAAAACTGTAATTCAGCATATTTATGATACACATTTTGAAGGCTACGAGGAAGTGGAAAATTTTGTCGATAGGTGGAGAAAACTAGAAGGTATTATAGATGAAAAAGTATATGAGGAAGTTCTTGAACGACTTAGTATTCAATTAGGAAGTGCTAGAGATTGGAGAGATCAGGTTAATACGTATTTTTATAGGATGTCGGGGATAGAGGATGAAAAGGAAAGAAATATATATTAATGATTAAATGAAGGAAGTTGATAAATATGAAGGGTGAAGAGGATATGCCTTTATCATGTATTATAAGTGATGGTATGGTGCTTCAAAGAGGAAAGCAAACAAAGGTTTATGGAAAAACAAATAAAAAAGAAAAATTAACAATTGAATTTTTAGGAAAAACATATGAAACTACTGCGAACGAAGAAGGAATGTGGGAAATACTCTTGGAAGATCTAGAAGCTGGTGGGCCATATGAAATGACCATTATAGAAAGAGGAAAAAGAGGAACTATTAAAGATATATTAATAGGAGATGTTTGGCTTTGTAGTGGACAATCAAATATGGAACTGCCTTGTAGAAGAGTTATGGATCTATTTGAAGATGAAATATTAAGTTATTCAAATCCTAATATTCGTCAGTTTTTACCTAAACAAACATATAATTTTCATGGTCCAAAAGAAGAGTTGGAGTGTAACAGTCCATGGACATCAGTTACCCCTGATACTGCATTAGACTTTACTGCAGTGGGATATTTTTTTGCAAAAGAATTATATGAAAAATATAAAATTCCAATAGGATTAATTTCAGCAGGAGTAGGGGGAACTCCAGTTGAAGCATGGATTAGTGAAAAGTCACTAGAGGATTTTCCAAAACTTAAGAACTTATTACATGAGTGCAAAGATGATTCCTATGTAGAAAAAGTAAAGAAGGATGATGAGAAAAGAATTAGCAATTGGTATGAGTTTATAGATTTAATTGATGAAGGTTATAAAGATGAAAGCAAGAGATGGTATGGTGAAAGCTTAGATGATTCAGAGTGGAATGAGTTCTTTATACCACAGAGCTTTGAAGGTACAGAATTAGAAAAAATCAATGGTTCGATCTGGTTTAGAAAGGAAATTGATATACCAAAGTCAATGATAGATATGCCAGCTAGAATATATTTTGGAGCAATTGTAGACGCTGATTTTATATATATTAATGGAAAATTAGTTGGAAACACAGATTATAGATATCCACCACGCAAATACGATATTCCAAGTGGAGTATTGAAGGAAGGTAAAAATATTATTGCCATACGTGTCTTCAGTAAAATTAATATTGGTGGATTTATTAAAGATAAGGCTTATAAAATAATTGCAAAAGGTGAAGAGATAAAACTAGATGGAAATTGGAAATATAGAGTAGGATGCAAGATGGAACCTTTAGAGGATCAGACATTCTTTCAATATAAGCCTACAGGGTTATATAATGGATTAATTTCACCATTAAGGCATTATACAATTAAAGGAGTTATATGGTATCAAGGAGAGTCTAATACTTGTGATACAAAAGGTTATGAAGAGTTATTTACAAGATTGATAAAAGAATGGAGAAGTGCTTGGAACATAGGAGAATTCCCATTTTTGTTTGTTCAACTTGCAAATTTCTTAGAGCCTTCTAAGGAATACAGTGAAAATTGGGCTAAGATAAGAGATTTACAAAGAAGAGCTTTAAAAGTAAATAATACTGCCATGGTAGTTTCAATTGATTTAGGAGAATATAATGATTTACATCCACAAAATAAAAAAGAAGTAGGAAGAAGACTTGCGCTTGCAGCTCAAAAAATAGCTTATGGAGAAGATGTTGTTTATAGTGGGCCTTTATATGAGAGTATGGAGGTTTTAGAAAATAAAATTTATTTAAATTTTTCAAATATAGGTAGCGGATTAATGATTAAGGAGAATAGTTTAAATCAATTTTTTATATGTGGAGAGGATAAAAACTATGTGCAAGCAAGTGCTGAAATAGAAGGAAATAGAGTAAAGGTTTATAACAAGAATATAAAAAATCCAATAGGTGTAAGATACTGCTGGGCAGATAATCCTACTAATGTTACTTTATACAATAAAGAAGGATTACCAGCATCTCCATTTACTGCAATATAGATAGAAAACAAAGTGATTTCAATATTTTGTTTAAAGTAGGGGAAATTCATATTTTAAACATACTTAAGAAAACGTTTTAATACAAAACGCAATAGGTACAAGTAAGATTATTATGAGTGAGTTTCTATATTGTAATTAAATACTACAATAATTAATATTTAGGAAAGAAGGAAAATTGAATGTTTAAAAGTAGGAAAGAGAAAAAAATTACTCTGTTAACAGGTTTAGGATATGGATTAACTGATGTTATGGGAGGGAGCTCTGGAATGCTCATAGGGGCCTATCTTATGTATTTCTATACTACCTTTGTTGGCTTAAGCGCCATGGAAGCAGCAGCAATATTTGCATCTTCAAAACTTATTGACTCTGTAGTCAGTATTTGCATGGGGAATATTACCGACTATTTTTATCGTACAAAGCTTGGAAAAAAATTTGGACGTAGACGTTTCTTCCTTTTATTTGGAGCTCCATTAATGTTTGTTTATGGATTGCTATGGATTAATGGACTAAACTACTGGTTTTATTTCTGGACTTATGTCATTTTCGATATTCTTGCCAGTGTTGTTCTTATTCCATATGAAACATTACCTTCAGAAATGACTTCTGATTTTAATAAAAGGACAATATTGACTACAGGTAGAATGTTATGTTCTGGTTTTACTAGTTCTATTTGTACTATAGTTGGTGGTACATTAATTAAAATAATGGGGGAAAATAACCCTAATGCTTATTTTGTTCTTGGTTTCAGTTTTGCTACACTTTATGTTATATGTATATTGATTACTTATAACACTACTTGGGAAAGAGAATTAACAGCTGAGATGATTGAAGAGCAAAATATGAATAAGTCATTTAAAGGTATTTCTATTATAGAAATAGCAGGAAAAGTGGCTCATATAGTTAAAGAATATTTTTCAACTTTAAAAGTAAAAGCCTTTCGTCAGCATTTAATTATGTACTTATTTGCTGTAACAGCACAGGATATTATTGTAACTGTTTTTGTTTATTTTATTGTTTTCAATTTAGGTTCTACTGCTTCTTTTGCTTCGAGTTTATTATCAATAAATCTTATTGGGGTACCATTAACTTTAGTGTGGGGAATGCTTTTTGTTAAAGTTGGACCAGCTAATCTATTAAAATTCTGCTATATAACAGTTATTATAGGTATTTTAGGATATTGTGGAATTTATGTTCTGCATTTAACAGATAGTACACTAATTATTGCACTTATTGTTGTTTCATTTGTATTTCAAGCGGGAAAATCTTGTGTATATTTTACGCCATGGAACGTATTTCCGTTTATTCCTGATGTAGATGAAATAATGACAGGAAAGAGGCGTGAAGGACTTTTTGCTGCGGTGATGACTTTCTTAAGAAAAGCAACAAGCGGGATTGCAGCAATTATTATTGGAATTATGCTTGAATCAGCAGGTTTAGTTAAAGATGCAACTGTTCAACCATTGGTAGTACAACATGCTATTGTATTAACTTTGTTAATTGGAGGTGGGGGGTTAACTTTAATTTCATTGTTAGTAGCTTTTAGATTTAAACTTAATACTTCTACTCATAAAATATTAATCAATGAAATTCAAAGGCTAAAAAATAATGGATTAAAAAAGGATGCAGATGCTAAAACAAAAGATGTTGTTGAACATTTAACAGGTATAAGATATGAAAAAGTATGGCCTGCAGTTGCAAATGAAGTAAATGGCAGTACAAATGGGGAGAATTTATTAATTTAGTTTATTTGTAAATAATATCAATGAGAGGATACAACTAATTGAGGAGTGTATCCTCTCATTATTATATCTACATACAAAATCTTAAAGGTTATAAATCATATAATTTGAATATATAAATGATTTATAACCTTAATAATTAAGAGGAATATATATACTAAACTATTGACAAGCACAAAAAATAGAATTAAAATTAGTTAGAAATCTAACAAAAACATAGGAGTACAAAGATGGATGGAGAATTTCATATTGGGAAAAAAATAAATATATTAGCTAGAAGAATCCATAGAAGAATAGAGAAAGAAACTGCTCAATATGGGATAACAAGTGTTCAAGGCAGAATAATGGGATTTATATATAATAAATCTAAGGAAAAGGACATATTCCAAAAAGATATAGAAGAAGAGCTAGATATTAGACGTTCTTCAGTAACTAGTGTACTTCAACTTATGGAGAAAAATGGATTTATAGAAAGAGTAAGTGTTTCAAAAGATGCAAGACTTAAGAAGATAATACTTACACAAAAAGGTGTAGATATTCATATGAATGTTTTTGCTTTTATTATTCAAATAGAAAAATCACTAAGAGATGAACTAAGTGATGATGAACAAAAAACATTAATAAAATTAATTGATAGATTATCTGAAAAAGTTGCGGATTAGATGCAATTTTTTTTTGGAAAATTATTAGTTAGAAGTCTAACAAAAAGGGAGGAAAATTATGATAAAAAGATTAGTAGGTTATGTAGCAGAATTTAAAAGAGATACTATTCTCACTCCAATATATGTTGCCTTAGAAGCAATAATGGAGACTATTATTCCACTATTAATGGCATGGATTATTGATAATGGAATAGGAAAAGGTGATATGAAGTATGTTTGCATTGTTGGGGGAGTAATGTTAATAGTATCATTTATATCTCTTACTTGTGGTGCATTATCAGGTAAACATGCAGCCAGTGCATCAACAGGTTTTGCAAGAAACTTAAGAAAAGGAATGTATTATAATATACAAAATTTCTCTTTTTCTAATATAGATAAATATTCTACAGCTGGACTTATAACAAGGCTTACCACAGATGTAACTAATGTTCAAAATGCTTTTCAAATGGTAATAAGAATACTTGTTAGAGCACCATTTATGCTGATCTCAGCTATGGCAATGAGTTTTTATATTAATGCAAAGATGTCTTCAATATTCCTAGGAGCTATAGTATTTTTAGGAGTTATATTATATTTTATTATGACTAAAGCTCATCCATATTTTATGGAGGTATTCAAAAAGTATGATGATTTAAATGCAAGTGTACAAGAAAATTTAACTGCAATTAGAGCTGTAAAAGCTTATGTGAGAGAAGAACATGAAACAGACAAGTTCTATAAAGCTTCAGAAGTACTATACAAATTCTTTATAAGAGCCGAAAAGTTAATAATAATTAACGGACCAGCAATGCAATTTGCAGTTTACACTTGTATTTTACTTTTATCTTGGCTTGGAGCAAAGAATATTGTTGCTAATTCAATGACAACTGGTGAACTTATGAGTTTATTTACTTATACAACAAATATCCTAATGAGCCTTATGATTATATCAATGGTATTTGTTATGGTAATTATGGCAAAGTCATCAGCAGAAAGAATTGTAGAAGTTTTAGATGAGAAAAGTGATTTAACAAATGGAGAAAATCCAATCTATGAAATAAAAGATGGATCTATTTCATTTAATAATGTTAATTTTAGTTATGCTAAAGATAAGGACAACCTAACTTTAGAAAATATCAACATAAAAATAAATTCAGGGGAAACTATAGGGATTATAGGAGGAACTGGTAGCTCAAAATCTACTTTTGTTCAGCTTATTCCAAGATTATATGATGTTACAGGAGGTTCTGTTGAAGTTTCAGGAATAGATGTTAGAAATTATGATATTGAAACTCTTAGAGATGAAGTTTCAATGGTATTACAAAAGAATGTATTATTCTCAGGGACAATAAAAGAAAATTTAAGATGGGGAAATAAAAATGCAACAGATGAAGAAATAATCATTGCTTGCAGGCAAGCTCAAGCAGAGGAATTTATAGAAAATCTTCCTCACAAATATGATACCTTTATAGAACAAGGTGGAACAAATGTATCAGGAGGACAAAAACAAAGACTCTGTATTGCAAGAGCACTTCTTAAGAAACCTAAAATATTAATTTTAGATGATTCTACAAGTGCAGTAGATACTAAGACAGATGCTTTAATTAGAAAAGCATTTAAAGAATCAATTCCTGATACTACAAAACTAATAATTGCTCAACGTATATCCTCAGTACAAGATGCTAATAGGATTATTGTGTTAGATGATGGAAAAATAAATGGATTTGGAACTCATGAAGAATTATTGGAATCAAATGATATATACAGAGAAGTTTATGAATCACAAGTGAAAGGAGCTGATAATGATGGGTCAAAATAATGGAGTAAAACCAAGAGAAATCCATGGACGTGGGGTACGTAGACCTGTAAAAGCTAATAAAAATTCTTTAAAAGTGTTAAAAAGATTATTAGCTTATGTCCTTAAAGAATATAAATTATTATTTTTTATTGTGTTAATAATGATAATTATAAGTTCTCTTGCCAATGTTGTAGGCACATTATTTTTGAGAAATTTAATAGATGATTATATAACACCACTTTTAGGTAAGGCTTCGCCTAATTTTGGACCACTATTTAAAATGATAGTTACTATGGCTGTAATTTATTATGTTGGAGTTTTATCAACTTATGCATATAGCCGTGTTATGATTCTTATATCTCAAGGATCACTAAAAAAGATAAGGGATGATATGTTTTCACATATGGAAACACTGCCTATAAAGTACTTTGATACACATGCTCATGGGGATATAATGAGTCTTTATACCAATGATACAGATGCGTTAAGGCAAATGATTAGCCAAGGTATACCACAACTATTATCAGCTATAATAACAGTTGTTAGTATATTTATTTCTATGATATTTTTAAGCTTGCCATTAGTAGGTGTAGAAATTTTAATCATAATATTAATGTTTTATGTAACTAAATCAATTGGAGCAAAAAGTGGAAAGTATTTCGGGCTTCAACAAAAAGATTTAGGTGCAGTAAATGGATATATAGAAGAAATGATGGAAGGACAAAAGGTTGTAAAAGTTTTTTGTCATGAAGAAGAAGCAAAGGCAAATTTTGATAAATTAAATGATATGCTTATGAATAGTGCAAACAATGCAAATAAATATGCTAATGTTTTAATGCCTATTATGGGTAACATAGGTTATATAAATTATGTGCTTGTTGCTATTATAGGTGCTATTCTTGCCATTGGTTCAATAGGGAGCTTTACTCTTGGAGCACTTGCGTCGTTCTTACAATTAACAAGAACTTTTAGCCAAACAATAAATCAAATGTCTCAACAATTTAACTTTGTAATTATGGCTTTAGCAGGAGCAGAACGTATATTTAGGCTTCTTGATGAAGAAAAAGAGATGGATGAAGGGTATGTAACTTTAGTTAATGCAAATGAAAATGAAAATGGAGAGTTAGTAGAGTCTGAAAAGCGTACTGGAATTTGGGCTTGGAAACATCCACATGAAGATGGTACCCTTACCTACACTAAGCTCCTTGGTGAAGTAGTATTTGATGATGTTGATTTTGGCTACAATGATGAAAAGATTATATTGCGCAATATAAAACTTTATGCAAAACAAGGCCAAAAGATAGCATTTGTAGGAGCTACAGGTGCAGGGAAAACTACTATCACTAATTTAATTAACCGTTTCTATGATATCCAGGATGGGAAAATAAGATATGATGGTATTAACATCAATAAGATTAAAAAAGATGATTTAAGAAGATCACTTGGAATAGTACTTCAAGATGCTCATCTATTTACAGGTACAGTTGCAGATAATATTAGATATGGTAGATTAGATGCAACTGATGAAGAAGTAGTTGAAGCAGCAAAACTTGCAAACGCTCATCAATTTATAAAACATTTACCAAAGGGATATGATACCATACTTACAGGTGATGGAGGAAATTTATCACAAGGACAAAGACAATTATTAACAATAGCTAGAGCTGCTATTGCAGATCCTCCAGTTTTAATACTTGATGAAGCTACATCTAGTATTGATACAAGAACAGAGAAAATTGTTCAAGATGGTATGGATAAACTTATGCATGGAAGAACAGTATTTGTAATTGCTCATAGACTTTCAACAATCAAAAATTCTGATGTAATTATGGTTTTAGAACAAGGTAGAATTATTGAAAGAGGAAATCATGATGATTTAATTGAACAAAAAGGAAAGTACTATCAATTATATACAGGAGCATTTGAATTATCATAAGATTTAGATAGAATTAAAATTAGGTATTTCAAGATGGTTGGAGAATCATCTTGAAATGCTTTTTTATTTATATTTTGAGTAATATGTGCACAAAATAAAAAAATATTACATTTTATGAATTCACATGATACAATATTAAAAAAATGTATTTTTAGGAGGATTTAATAATGGGACTACTTGGTGGATTAATGGGAAATGCTTCTGAGGTTAACATTCAGGAAATTGAAAATGAATATACTAATCTTTTAACACCTACAGAAAGAATAGAAAAGGCATATAAGTTAATAAGAGATATGTTCATATTCACAGATAAACGTCTTATATTAATAGACAAGCAAGGAGTTACTGGTAAAAAGACAGATTATCATTCAATTCCATATAAAAGTATTACACAATTTAGTATTGAAACAGCTGGGCATTTAGATCTAGATGCAGAACTTAAGATATGGGTTTCTAGTATGGCCCTTCCAATACAAAAACAATTTAATAAAAGTTTAAATATATATGAGCTACAAAGTGTATTGGCTTCATATGTTTTAAAATAAGCTATTAAGTTAATTAGGGGAAAATAGAAAGACAGCTTACTATTATAGATTTTTTATATAATAGAGGCTGTTATTTTTGTAAAGTAATATAATTTTTAGTATATGTGAAAAATTAAATATTAAGGATTTCTAAGAATTTAGTTAATGATGGATTTGAATTATCTTTATTCCAGACAGCAACAGTTTCTATATATTCTTCTTCTACATCAATGGGAATATACACTAAATTCATGAAGTTAGTATATGCCTTGATTGCATAGTCTGGGAGAACTGCTATTCCCATACCAGCGGAAACCATGAGTAGGATAGTTTCAACATCTCTTGACTGCTTAGCTATATTAGGCATGAATCCAACATTTATAGAATCATTAATAATAGAACTAGCTCCGTTATGTCTATTATTACGCATTTCATTTGCAATAAATAATTCATGTTTTAAATCAGACCTTTTAATAGATCTTTTATTAGCAAGATGATGGTCAGGATAAAGAACTACAATAAGAGGATGTTTTTCAATAACTTTATAATTAACATTATTATATTTTTCAATATGAAATTTAACGGTAAAAATTATATCATATCGTTGCCTATTTATTAAATCTGTATATAGTTTTGCAGTATTATCACGCACTAGAAATAAAGATATATTTGGAAAGGAAGTATGGAAAGATTGAATTAATCTAGAAAAGGAAGTTTGTTCATAACCTTTTACAAATCCAAGACTTAATGCCCCTGAGTATCCAGTAGATGCTATCTGAGTCCGTTCTAATGCTTCTTTTGTGTGTTTTATAAGTGATTCTGCTTCTTTAACAAAAATCCTTCCAGCAGAAGTTAATTCTACATGTCTATTTGTACGATTAAAGAGTTTTACATTAAGTTCTTTTTCTAAAGATTGTATTTGTTGAGTGACTGCGGTTTGTGAGATATAGTATTTTTCAGCAGCCCTGGTAAAGTTTAAATTTTCTGCAACAGCAAGAAAGTATTCTAATTGTCTTATGTTCATAAAATCACCGCCAATGATAAGTATATGTTTATTATAAGTCATTAAAATAGTATTGGCAAAGGCTGAAGAGGATACATATTGTAAAGAATTATCAAACTTAGATAAAGGTATTGTTAGACTAATACATAAATTACTTCTTAAAAAGGCTATTCTTTATTTTTATAAAAGTACTTTGATTATGTGGAGCAGTATATCTTTTCTTTGGATATTTATCTTCAACTGCTTTAATATATTTATCAATTATAGAATCTATGTCACTGCATTCAGTTAATTTGAAGTATGCATATTGCTTCTTTTTTAGTGATTTTATATTATTACTGAAATAAGAATTCATCTTCATCCAGTTAAATTGTTTTCCTATAATTTTTTGATTAAAGCCAGTAGGAAAACTGCCAGGTTCAATTAATATTACAGGAATATTAACGCCTTTCAATTCTTTTAATTCTTCATTTAAAGAGGGGGCTATGGCTTCTAAAGCGAATTTTGTAGCACAATATGGAGATAAAAATGGAATAGGTGAAAGTCCAGCTAGTGAAGATAAGAAAATTATTCTGCCTTCTTTTCTAGTGAGCATTTGTTTTAAAACAAGTTGAGTTAACTCAATAGGACAAAATACATTAGTTTCAAATGTATCTTTGTAATTATTAATATCTATTTCAGCAACTGAACCAGAACTGCCAATAGCAGCATTATTTATTAAAACATCAACTCTAATGTTTGTTGCTTTCATTCTGTCATCTTTGGATAAAACATCTAATTTAAAGCTTTCAAGGGGTAGATTATATTTTTCACTTATGATATTTAATTCATTTGCTTGTTCTTCTGTATGGGTTGTTGCGTATACATAATGCCCTCTATTAGCTAAAGCGACTGCTGCTTCTCTTCCAAGTCCAGAACCACACCCAGTAATTAATATTTTTTTCATATTATCACCCTAATCTGTCTAAAATAAATGATTAAGATTTATTTTGTGCATCAATTTATAAATTATTCTATAAATATCAATAATAAGTATCTACTTATTATAAGTTATGAAAAATGTATTAGATAAGAATAGAATGAAGAATTATAATAAGTAGATGTGAATGATTATAAATCAAATACAATATACTATTTCCTTTTGAAGTTTATTAGTTAAACAGATTAGGACAAGTAAAAGAAGATGAAAATGTAAAAATAAATTTAGCAGGAGGTTTTTCTATATGACGAAGAAGGAGTTATCGAAAAGATATTTATTTTTTATTATTGGATTATTTATTAATGCATTAGGTGTGAGTTTTATCACAAAAGCAAGCTTGGGTACATCACCAATATCAAGCATTCCGTATACCCTTAGCAAAGGATTCTCACTTACAATGGGAGAGTTTACATTTATATTAAATATGTTCTTAATATTAGGACAAATTGTTATATTAAGAAAAGATTTTGAAAAAATACAACTTTTACAAATTCCAGTATCATTTCTATTTGCATTTTTTATTGATTTAACTATGGCTGGGCTGTCCTTTCTTAATCCTGCAGTATATGTTCAAAAAATTGCATATTTAATAATAGGATGTATAATACTTGCATTGGGTATTAGTATGGAAGTAATTGCTGATGTAGTTATGCTTTCAGGGGAAGCTTTTGTAAAAGCAATCTCAGAAGTTATGAAAAAGGAATTTGGTACTACCAAAATAGTATTTGATGGATCCCTGACTATAGGTGCATGTGTTATTTCTTTAGTTTTATTTCATAATATTGTAGGGGTTAGAGAAGGTACCATAATAGCGGCTTTAATTGTTGGACTTATGGCTAAGTTCTTTAATAAAAAACTTGAGTTTATTGGGGAAATGTTAAAGGAGAATTATGCTTTTGATGAAATCCAAGATGTTGAAGTTTAAGAATATAGCAGTTTTTAGCAGATATAGGGATAGTAGAGAAATTCAACTATCCCTATATTTATTGACCTAAATACGGAAAAATAAATTATTAGATTTTTATTTAAAGAAAAAAAATAAATTGACGATAATAAAATAGTTAGTAAAAATAAAACAAAGAAGGGAATAATATGAATAGTAACTGGAGTGTGTTTGGGTTAGGGTTATGGAGACAAATGGGGATTCACCAATCAAATTTGAATAGATCTATGGAAAGACTTTCTTCTGGATTGAGAATAAATAGTGCGGCAGATGATCCAGCAGGGTTAGCTATATCTGAGAGGATGAGAGCACAAATAAGAGGATTAAATGCAGCAGAGAGAAATGTGCAAGATGGCATTTCGATGGTACAGACAGCAGATGGTGCGCTTTCAACTGTTCAGAATATTTTACAGAGGTTAAATGAATTAGCAACTCAAAGTTCAAATGGAACTTACAATGATAAGGATAGAAAAGCTTTAGCTGAAGAATTTAATCAACTTTTAAGTGAAATTAATACAATAGGAGATCAAACTGAATTTAATACAAATCCTTTATTTAAAGAGAAAAATGGTAGTGGAAGTAATAAATTTGTTCTTCAAATTGGAGCTAATGCAGGACAAACTTTGGAAATAGATTTGGGAATAATGAACACAACAGTTATCGGATTAAAGGATGTAAGTATTGCAACACAAGAGGATGCTATGAAAGCAATTAAACCAATTCAAAATGCAATAGATCAAATATCAATGAAAAGAGCAAAGCTTGGTGCCGTGCAAAATAGATTAGAATATATAGCAGATAATTTAGAAAACTATGCTGAAAATTTAACAGAAGCAGAATCTAGAATAAGAGATGCTGATATGGCAAAGGAAATGCTAGATTATTCAAGAAGCAATGTGTTAATGCAAGTAACTCAAAGTCTTTTTGCACAAGTTAATAAACAACGTCAAAGCATGATAGATATGTTGAAATCAATGTTAAATAGTTAAATTAACAAATAATTATTTTTAGTAAATAAAAAATATCTATTGAAGTATTTTATTCTTAATAGTATTATTTATGTAAGATAAAATATGGAGGATAATTAAATGTTAAATATAGGATGTCATTTATCAACTACCAAAGGATTTGAAAACATGGGAAAAGAAGCTCTTGAAATTGGTGCTAATACATTTCAATTTTTTACTCGTAATCCAAGAGGTGGTAAGGCCAAAGAAATAGATGAAAGTGATGTTAATGCATTATTAAAGCTATTAAAAGAAAATTGCTTCGCTACCCTTTTAGCCCATGCTCCTTATACATTAAATGCATGTTCAGCAGATGAGAGAACAAGGGAATTTGCTAGAGAGATGATGGCAGATGATTTAGAGAGAATGGAATATTTACCTAATAATCTCTATAACTTTCATCCTGGAAGTCATGTTAAACAAGGAGTGGAAGTTGGAATAAGTTATATAGTAGATTTATTAAACTCTGTTATTAAGCCTGAACAAACCACAAAAGTATTGTTAGAAACTATGGCTGGAAAAGGAACAGAGGTTGGTAGAACATTTGAAGAGATAGGTGAGATAATTAATAGAGTTGAGTTAAAAGATCATTTAGGAGTATGTTTAGATACATGTCATGTATACGATGCTGGATATGATATTGTTAATAATTTAGATGGTGTATTAGATGAGTTTGATAGGATAATAGGATTAGATAGACTATGTGCAATTCATTTAAATGATAGTAAGAATCCTTTTGAAAGTCATAAAGATAGGCATGAAAAAATTGGAGAAGGATCAATTGGAATTGAAGCAATTACAAGAATAATTAATCATCCAAAGTTAAGAAATCTACCATTTTTCCTTGAAACACCTAATGAACTTGAAGGGTATGCAAAAGAGATAGAGTTATTAAGAAATGCTTATAAATAATACCTTTTAAATTTAGTGAATTATAATTTCTATATTGTAGATAATAGTAATGTAGAGATTTTTATTAGGAGGAATATTTTATGAGCGAAAAAAAAGATCCTTCTTGCAAAAGCCAACAGGAGAAGGAGAGAAAATCAAATAACGGTAAAACAAAGCACAATAAGAAAGTATATAAAAAAGATTAATATAGTCTTTAAGAGTCAGTTAATATGAACTGACTCTTTTGTGTTTTAAAAATGATTGTTTGTGCCTGGTTCTGAAATACTACTAAGAGCATCTTCTGCATTGTGTTGAAGTGCTGGTTCAACTGAAATATCACCAAGGGATATCATTCCAACAAGGCTATTGTTTTCAACAATAGGCAATCTTCTTATTTGCTCTCTGCTCATTATTTTGGCTACATCTTGAACATCCATATTAGGATTTCCTGTAATAAGATGTGAAGTCATAACATCAGAGATTTGTTGTTCAGTTGGATTTTTACCAGATGCAACAGAGTTTAATGTAATATCTCTATCTGTAATTATGCCAACTAATCTTTTTTCATTGCATACAGGTATTGAACCTACATCAAATTGCTTCATCATTTGAGCTGCTCTTTCAATAGAGTCTTTTGAATCTAAGCTTACTACATCTTTTGACATTATATCTTTTACTAACATAAATCCACCTCCTCAAGTATATTACCCAATAATAAATTTTTTATTATGGATTTTAAATCCTTAAGAAAGTATGTCATTAAATTATATGTTATTAAATATATTTGAAGTGAAGGAAACTAGTAAAGTTATAATATTCTTGAAGACAGATAACCTGTAAAGGCCCAAGTTATCAGCATATTCTTAAGAATATTACCATAAAGGAGTGTTATCATATGGTATAGTAAGCTATACTTGTTAATTAAAAATATAAATAAGAAAAGCAGTGAGTTATGTCTTGCTGTTTTTTTGTTATAATATAAATAATAATAGATAAATATTTTTAGGGAGGGCATAAATGGCAACTGGTACATCAATAAAAGAAAAGAATAAAGTTAAAGTTAGGGAACCTAAAAAATACAAAGTAGTAATGTATAATGACGATTTTACACCTATGGAGTTCGTAGTTTATATATTGATTAATATATTTAAAAAAAGCGAAGAAGAGGCAGTGCAAATTATGATGAGTGTACATAAAGGTGGAAAAGCAGTGGTAGGAATATACTCTTATGATATAGCTAAAACAAAAGCTGATATAGCTATATCACTATCAAGGCAGGAAGGTTATCCTTTTAGAATAAAGGTAGAAGAAGTGTAGGAGGACTAGTAATGAAATATTCTAGAATAGTAAATGAGATACTTGGTAAGATGATAAGTTTTGCTAAGGCAAAAAAACATGAGTATATTACTCCAGAGCATCTTTTATATATAATTACATTTAATAATACATTTATTGAATGCTTTAAAAGTTGCGGTGGAGATGTTGAAAAACTTAGAGTAGATTTGGAAACTTATTTAGGGGAGAACATAGATAAGATAGATGTAGAAGAACCTATAGTTAGTCATGGATTAAATGAAGTATTATCATATGGAAGTTTACAAGCAACTTCATCAGGGAAAGATGAAATTGAACTTATCCATATATTAGCAGGTGTAATGAATTTAAGGGATAGTCATGCAGTTTATTACATATCTTCACAAGGAATAGAGAGGACTAATTTGCTTTATGAAATGTGTGAAATAGATTTTAAGCAGGAAGAAGAATCTAAAAAAGTAGAAGTGGATAAAAAAGAAAATGTGGATTCAAGCTGGAGACAGTATGTTACCTGCTTAAATGATATAGTTGAAGAAAATACCCCTCTTATAGGGAGAGAAGCAGAACTTAAAAGAACTATGCAAATACTTTGTAGAAAATATAAAAATAATCCTATTCATATAGGAGAAGCAGGGGTTGGAAAAACTGCAATAACAAATGGTTTAGTAAAGCTTATAAATGAAGGCAAAGTTCCGGAAAAGTTAAAAAATGCAAAGGTATTTTCTATAGATTTAGGAGGAATGCTTGCAGGAACTCAATATAGAGGAGATTTCGAAAAAAGATTTAAGATGATTATGGATGGGGTAGCTAAAGAAAAAAATCCAATTATCTATATAGATGAAGTTCATAATATTGTGGGAGCAGGATCAATTGGTGGTGGATCTTTTGATGTATCTAATATGTTAAAACCTTATTTAGCAGCAGGAAAAATTAGATTTATTGGAGCTACTACCTACGAGGAGTATAATAAACACTTTGCAAATAGTAAAAGTTTAACTAGAAGATTTCAAAATATTGATGTTAAAGAACCTTCAATAGAAGAAACGATTGAAATTTTAAATGGATTAATACATTACTATGAGGATTACCATAACGTTAAATACAGTAAAGGTACAATTGAACACGCAGTAAAGCTTAGTGATAAGTATATTAATGAGAGATATTTACCAGATAAGGCTATAGACTTAATAGATGAGGCAGGAGCATATAGGGTTCTTAATCCAATAGAAAAAAAGGTTCAAACAGTAGATAAAAAACTCATTGAAGAGGTCTTATCAAAGATATGTAATGTTCCAAAACAAACTGTTGAAGGTGATGAAATTAAAAAGTTATCTAATGTGGAAAAGAAGCTTAAATCACAAGTATTTGGACAAAATGAAGCTATCGATAAGGTTGTAAATGCAGTTAAATTATCTAGAGCAGGATTAAATGAGGATAATAAACCAGTAGCAAGTATGCTTTTTGTTGGACCTACTGGAGTTGGAAAAACTGAAATTGCTAAAGAGCTTGCCAAAACCTTGGATATAGAATTAATAAGATTTGATATGAGTGAATATGTAGAAAAGCACACAGTAGCAAAGTTAATTGGGGCACCAGCAGGGTATGTTGGTTATGAAGAAGGTGGATTACTAACAGATGCAGTTAGAAAAAATCCTCACTGTGTGTTACTTTTAGATGAGATTGAAAAAGCTCATGGAGATATCTTTAATATTTTACTTCAAGTTATGGATTATGCTACTCTTACAGATAATAAGGGGAGAAAAACTGATTTTAGAAATGTTATTTTAATTATGACATCGAATGCTGGAGCAAGTAACATTAATAAAAGCCTTATTGGTTTCGGAGAGAGGCATATAAATTCAGATATAATAAATGATGCAGTTAAAAGAACATTTACACCAGAGTTTAGAAATAGGTTAACTAAAGTTGTTATTTTTAATACCATTGACAAAGATATGGCAGCTAAGATTGTAAGAAAACAATTCAAACTATTAAGTGAGAAGTTAGAGGGTAAAGGAATTGAATTGTCTATATCAAAAACTTGTATATCTTACATTGAAGAAAAAGGAATTAGTGAAGAATATGGTGCTAGAGAAATTAGTAGAATAATAGATGCTGAGATAAAGCCATTGTTAGTTGAAGAAATATTATTTGGAAAACTAAAAAAGGGGGGTAAATGCAAAGTAAATTATACTGACAGAATAGTTATTGAAATTTAATTAAAATAGAACTAAAGATGAAAGGAAAAAGACATATGGAGAGGTTCGAAGCAGAAATTAAAGAAGTAATTGGTAGAGGCGGGGCTTATGTAGAAATTCCATTTAATGTAGAGGAAGTGTATGGGGCAAAGAGGGTAAAGGTTAAAGCAACTTTTGATGATACACCTTATAGAGGGTCAATTGTTAAAATGGGAACAGAATGTCACATAATAGGCATTACAAAGGAAATAAGAAATAAAATCAATAAAGATATTGGTGATAGAATTTTAGTTACTGTTGAAAAAGATGAAGAAGAAAGAGTAGTTGAAATACCAGAAGAATTTAAAGAAAAAATTGATAGTGAAAAGGAAGCTTTGGAATTCTGGAATGAACTATCATTTTCTAATAAAAAGAAGTATGTTAATTGGGTATATTCGGCAAAAAGAGAAGAGACACGTAATAAGCGTATAGAAATTGCTATTGAAAAATTAATTAATAAAGAAAAATTATAAGTTTATGAAATTTTATAAAACGAAAAGCAAAAGATGGCTAAGGTAGTTCTATCTTTTGCTTTTTATTTTGATTTAAAATCACCTATGAAACTAAGTGATAATAATCCTTGACCAATATAATATACAAAAAGATTAATAGCACTAAATATATGAGGACATTCTGTATAATATATAACAAATAATAAAATAAAATCAGAAATAAAAAACAGAGTGGTGCCAGATATAGTAAGGTATGTTCCAAGTTTATTTCCTTTTCTCAGCTTTAATAAGGAAAAAGATTTTGTAAGCATAAAAAGAATTATTGAAGTATAAATTAAAACAAGGGGTAACATGCCTTGAAAATGAAAACCACTTTTGCTAGTAATAAATGATACAGCTAAAGTAATTAAAATAAAATACATTATTAAATCTTTTAATGATATAGATGTTAGATAAATAAATCCTAAAATAAAGAATATATGACCTATGGCAAAGCTGCCTACGCCTGAAATAAATACTGTTTCACCGGGAAAAGATAAAAATATGTCCCCAAACAAACAAAAAATTAATCCTATAAACATCAAAGAAAAATATTTTTTGTTTGTGGGGCATTTTCTAAAACTAAAGAAAGAACAGCAAACAAAGCAAATGCTACAGAGAGTTTTAAAAATTTCCTCATAATATCCAGTTGGAGTAATGTTATAATGCATTAAAGGAAAAAGTAATATCAACATCAATAAGAAAAAAATAAAATTTAACACTGTTAAAGTTCTCCTTTTAAGTAATTGCACTTCTAAATTATACAATAAATTTAATATATTAACAATTTAATTCTTTCAGGAATTGTACTTGAAATATATTAAATGTACTGAGGATTGCAACAGAATCTGTATTATTTTTACATTGTTAAAAAATACACATTGTGGAATTAAATTGTACAAAGTAGTATAATCAAATTGATATATTTTAAGTATAAATTTATATAACTAGGAGGAGATAAAATGAGTTTTGATAAAGAGTGTTTTTATTGTGTAAAAGATCAAAGACTTACAGATATTATGATTGAAATTTGTGAATTAGAAGCATCAATTCTATATTTATTTAAGGAGCAAACATATAGAGGAAGATGTTTAATAGCCTTTAAGGGACATAAAAGTGAAATGTTTGAACTAACAGAGGAAGAAAGAAATAGTTTTGCTAAAGATATAGCTACTGTTGGACAGGCATTACATAACGCATTTTTGCCTAAAAAAGTCAATTATGGAGCTTTTGCTGATAATATGAAGCATCTACATTTTCATATTGTACCTAAATATGAAGGTGGACCTGATTATGGAGGAACATTTACTATGAATCCTCAAAAAACATATCTAAGTGATGAAGAGTATAAAGAATTAATTTATAAAATTAAAAATAATTTATAGCTAACTTCATAGCATGATAAAAACTTATTTTTTGTAAGAAATTACAAAAAGTAAATTTTTATCAAAAATATATTGAATAGAACAAAGAAATTATGTAAAGTAAAGATAAGGTAGAGCGATTTAATAAATGCATTAGCTGTTAAATATAAATGTTGAACTTATTTTTATAATTAATAAGCATAAGTCATGGAACCCAAAATGCAAACGATTGCACTAAACTTATTTAGGAAGGGGGTTGAAGAAAAAATCTAAGTTAATGCTAGAGTTGCTGCCTTAATAATTTATATATAAGGAGATGGGAATATGATAAGATTAAGAAAAAGACTAACTAGTTTAATATTGACTATTGCTGTTGCTAGTGGGCTATCTTTTGGAAACGTTGCCAAGGAGGCAAGTGCTGCTGTTAATTCTGAAAATATAGAGGCTAAAGCAACTAGTGATGTTAATAATTATGGACTTGCAAATAGAACACAAGACGGTACTATACTTCATGCTTTCAGTTGGAGTTTTAATACAATAAGAGAAAGAATGAAAGAAATAGCCGATTGCGGGTACTCAAGCATTCAAGTTTCACCTATACAAACATGTTATCAAGGGCCAAAACAGCATACATGGGAGTGGGAAAATACTTACCAGCCTACTTATAATAAAATTGGTAATTATATAGTTGGATCAAAAGAAGAATTTAAAGCTATGACAGCTGAAGCACACAAGTATGGTATAAAGATAATAGTTGATATTGTGGCAAATCATGTATCTGGACACAGGGAAAGTGTGGATCCTTCAATAATGAATAATTATAATTTATTTCATCATAATGGAATAATTGGAGATGGTGAATGGCAAAATAGATGGGCTCTTACTCAGAAAGAAGTACTAGGACTTGCTGATTACAATACTCAAAGTAAAGATGTTCAAAATATGATTATAAGTTATTTGGATGATTGTATGGATTCAGGGGCTGATGGATTTAGATTTGATACAGCTAAGCATATAGAACTTCCTAATGATGGTAACTTTGGTGGAGATTTTTGGCCTACAATACTTAATGCTATAAGATCAAAAAATTCTAGTGCCTTTGTTTATGGAGAAATATTACAAGATACTGGAGATAATTATTTAGGTTATGCTGCACTAATGGGGACTAACGGAGATACTTACAGCAGAGTTGTTAGAGGTGCTGTTTGTAATCATAATTTATTTACAGATTTAGTAAATTATCAAGTGCCAGATGGAGTACAAGCAGATAAGATAGTTACTTATGTAGAAACTCATGACACTTATGCTAATTCTGATAATAATAAGAGAGATCAAGGTGGCACAAGACCAGTTAACAATTGGCAAATAAGAAAAGGTTATTCAATAATTGCTGCAAGAGCTAAAGGAGTTCCTTTATTTTTTGCTAGACCAAAGTTTGACGGATATAATAGTGAAGGAAAATTAGAAGGACCAATTGGAGTTTCAACTGATGATTGGAAGGATCCAGAAGTTGTAGCAGTAAATAAATTCCGTAACGCTATGATTGGTAAGAGTGAGTATGTAAGACAAATAAATAATAATACAATAGGAATTGAACGTGGAAGCGATGGTATTGTAATAGTTAATTTGGATGGTGGATATAATGGTAGACTTCAAACTAACTTAAAAGATGGACAGTATAAGGATCAAGTATCAGGAAGAACAGCTACAGTTTCAAATGGATATATTAATTTACAGATAGATTCTGGAAAAACAGCAGTTTTCTATAATCCATCTGATATAAAAGTGGCTTCAGTTTCTGCTTCTCCAGAAAGTACAAGTTTTAGCACAAATACATTAGATGTAATGCTAAATGCAAAATACACATCAGAATCATATTATTCAATTGATGGTAAAGAAAGAGTAAGTTATTCTGATGGTAAAATAATAAAAATTGGTGCCGAAAAGCAGTATGGCGAAAATGTAACTATAACATTATACGGTAAAGATTTAAATGGGAAAGAAATAAGTTCTAAAACTTATACTTTTACAAAGACTAAGGAGCCTATAAGCAAACATACTGCATATATAAAATTACCAGCGGGATGGGGAGAACCATATGCATATGTTTATGAAGAGAATAATGGAACAGTAAAAAATAATGCTTCATGGCCAGGTGTTAAAATGACTAGGGTTAAAGATGATATATATAGCTATGTAGTAGATAGTAGTTTCACGAATCCATTAGTAATATTTACAGATAAGAATCAACAATGTCCATACCAAGGAGCTTCTGGTTTAAAACTATCAGGATCGATGATATATGAAAATGGTAATTGGCATAGTTATATACCTGATGTTAATACAGATAATGTGGCATATATAGAATTGCCATCAGGATGGGGAGAACCATATGTATATGTTTATGAAGAAAACAATGGAACAGTAAAAGAGAATGCTTCATGGCCAGGGATAAAGATGACAAAAGTTGAAGGTAATTTGTATAGCTATAAGGTAGACAGTAGTTTTACAAATCCATTAGTAATATTTACAGACAAGAGGAATCAATATCCAGCTAGTAATAGCAGAGGGCTAATGCTTAAAGGAAGTATGATATATCGAAATGGAACTTGGACTAATATGTAATTGTAAAAATTAGTACAGGCTATATGATAAGGAGCTATTTGGATGAAAAGTAATCAGCTTATATTCCAGATAGCTTCTTATATGTTTATAGTAAATAGTAAATAATTGATGAGATTATTAATTTACATTTTTATTTGGTATAGGTTATAATTTCTATGTAAACAGTTAATTTGGATAAGTAGAATGGGAGATTTTAAACTACTGCAAATGATAATTATACTGTTACCCTATATAGTGTTATAAACAAATGGTGGGAGAAAAATGAATATAGGATATGAATTAAATTTATGTTCCAAACTAGTTAAGAAAAGGTTAAATAAAGAACTAGAACCTTATGAGCTTACATCAGTGCAGTTCTGTGTGTTGAAATATATGGATATACATAGTGAAGATAATAATTTTAGCACTGCAGTAAATATAGCAGAGATGTTAGATATGGATAAGCCAACTGTATCGGCGGTGGTAAATAGACTTATTGAAAAGGGATATATAAGGAAATCACCACATCCAACAGATGGCAGAGCATGGGTATTATCCTTAACTAACAGATATAGAAACAATTCAGATATATTCGAATGTATAAGTGAAAAAATTATGAGGTCTGCTACCGTTGGGATGGATGAAGACGAGATTTCATTTATGCAAAGTACTATGTCTAAAATAATTTCTAATTTAAAAAATGAAGTTTAGATAGCAGAATTTTGAAAGTATAAAAAGGATTTAGAAACATAATTTAAATAAGTTCTTAGGGAAATCATTAATAAATGATTATAAAGAAGAAAAAGGAAATAATAAAACTATATAGGGGGAAAAACTGTCTCATTTTAATGAGACAGTTTTTTTTACTTAATAATAAATTTTGAAATCATTTCTTCTAATTTGTTAACTAATACTTTTAATTCGTCAGAAGAATTTTTTACATTATGAACAGATTCTAATTGTTCATGTACTGTTGCAGATATTTCTTCAGTTGAGGCAACATATTCTTCACATATTGCAGTTATGCCGTGAATTGCTGATAATGCAGATTCCTTGCTTTCTTTAATTTCATTAATGTTAGTAAGTAAATTGTTAACTTCATTAGACATAGTGTCAAAAGAATCTTTCATTGAATTAAAGGTCATCTTAGATTCGTTCATTGTAGTATTTACTTCGAGAATTGTAGAGGTTGATTTATTCATATTATCTTGAGTTTTAATAATTTCTGAACTTATCTCATTTATTATTGATTCTATCATTTTTGTAGATTCAGCAGTTTGTTCAGAAAGTACTCGTATTTCCTCAGCAACAACTCCAAAACCTTTTCCAGCCTCACCAGCTCTAGCAGCTTCTATGGCAGCATTAAGAGCAAGTAGATTCGTTTGTTCAGATATATTATTTATTGTTGAAGTAATATTGCCTATTAAAAGAGATTTGTTAGATAATTCATTTACACTTTCGTTAGTTTTCTTAGAAATATTGTTGTTTTCTTGTACTTTTCCAACTAAATTATCTATTGAGTTTATAGCACTATTATTTTGTGCTTTTGCTTTATCAAAGTTATAATTAAAGCTTTTTGCTATTTCTAGAATGTTTTCAATTTTGTCAGATAATTCTTCAAGTTTTTGAGATCCAAGTTGTGCATCATTAGCTTGAGCTTCAGCACCATTTGCTAATTCTAAAATAGCTTTATCAATTGAATTTACTGATCCTTGTAAGTCATCGGTTATTAGACTTAGTTTATTTGATTGATTGTAGGTTTCGCTAGAGCAACCTCTAATATTACTAATTGTTTCTCTAATAACTTCTCTTAAATTAATAACAGATTTTCCTATTATTCCTGTTTCATCTTTGAATTTGTGTATTTTAAGATATTTAGTATCTTCTCGTAAATCTAAATCAGATGTAGTATTGACAAGTTTTGTAATAAATTTAATAGGATTGCTTATCATATTTCCTATAAAATAAGCCACTATAGAAATTATTATACAAACAATTATAGTTATAATAAGAGATATAAGAATATTTTTGTTTACATCCTTGAAAATATCACTTTCGTCAGCACTTACAATCATTACATTGCCATTAGCTAATTTAGTATAAGCTAGTACAGAATTAGTGCCATTACTTGTATAGTATTGAATTCCATCATCTTTAGAATCTATATCAATAGAATCTCCTAAAGCACTTTTTATATTATCTTCCTGAGAATATTTTTTATCCACCAAGTATTGTCCATTTTTATTTAATAATGATGCGTGTCCTTTATCATATATACTTATGTTGTTTATCATATCCTTATAATTATCAAAGAATAAATCAACAGCAACCACACCAATTAGTTGATTATTTATGTATATTGGTTCAGTATAAGACATTCTCATACTAGCAGAACTACTATCTGTATGAGGGTCACTCCATATTGCAGATTTGTTGTTAATAGGAGTATAATACCAACTCATGTCAGGATTACTTTGATAAAATTGATCTTTTGTAAATTTGTTTAGTCTATTTACGTCTTTATCACCAATTTTTCTTTCATAGATAAGTTGATGAGCTGTATTTGTAATCTCAGGATTTACTATTATGGCTATTCCTAATAAATTTGATTGACTATATGTTAATTCTTTTATAAATGGATTTAGTGATTCAATGTAAGTATTAATATATGTGTCATCGTTTACGTTGACTTTAGATAGGTCTAAGGTATTTGTTAATAACTTACTTATAATTTGAACATTATCTTTAGTTGTTATAAGACCTTCATTTACAGTTTTTGATAGGTTTTTTGTCGTTTGCGTCAGATTTGTTTCCGCTTCACTTTTTAGTGTGCTTTTATTTACTAAGGTTGTTGCGGTTGTTATTACTATTGAAGTTAGTACACAAAATGATACAATAGTTACAATAATTTTAGTTGATATTTTTTTCATCATATCCCTCCTAGATTAAGTGTTATTTACCTATCAATAATTATTTTAAGTTTTTAGATAATGTTAGTCAATAAAATAGGGATTTATTCACATATTCTTCATGTATATTATGGCAAACGTGAGAAACTATTCATAAATGATATAATTAAAATATGAATTGTTTAATTTTATATATTATGATGGTATAATATCATTTGAAAATGAGGTGTTAATATGAGTAATATAGCAGGTCAAGGGTGTGAAAGGTTAATTCCGGAAGAAGACAAAAAGCCCCTTAAAGAAATAGAAAGAAGTATTGTTAAAAGATATAGAAAGCCAATATGGTCAAAGTTTGTAAAGGCTATAAAAGAGTATAACTTGGTAGAAGAAGGCGACAAAATTGCAGTTGCTATTTCTGGTGGTAAGGATAGCATACTTATGGCAAAATTATTTCAAGAATTGCAAAGACATGGTCAAGTTAACTTTGAATTAGAATTTATTGCAATGGATCCAGGATATCATCCACAAATAAAAGAACTTTTAAAAGATAACTTAGAGTATTTAAATATTAATGCACAAATATATGATTCAGGAATATTTGGTGTAGTTGATAAAATGGCTAAAGATTATCCATGTTATTTATGTGCAAGGATGAGAAGAGGATCATTATATGCAAAGGCAAAGGAACTTGGTTGTAATAAATTAGCTTTAGGACATCATTATAATGATGTAATAGAAACTACTCTATTAAATGTACTTTATGCAGGCAATTTTAAAACTATGCTTCCAAAGCTTAAAGCTAAGAATTTTGAAAATCTAGAACTTATAAGACCATTATATTATGTGGAAGAAGAGGCCATAAAGAGATTTATAAATTATAGTGGTATTTGGCCATTAAACTGTGCATGTATGATTGCAGCTAAGAAAATAGGAAATAAGAGATATGAAATAAAAGAACTTATAAAAGAATTAAAAACAAAGTTTGATGGAGTTGACAAATCAATATTTAAGTCTGCATCTAATGTAAGTATGGATTCAATACTTGGATGGGAAAAGGATGAGGTAAAATATTCATTTTTAGATTTTTATGATGATGAAGAATAATTATATATAGAAAAGTTAATATAGCTTATACATCAAATAAAAAAGAATTATATTAAATAAAGTTAATAAATTAATAAACGATAATAATATGAAAAGTAAGTTTTTGTAATTATAAGGAGGAAAAAAATATGAATAGAGATTCGTTATTTTCGATGGATCCTGATATTTTATTGAGTATATTAAATTTAAAGCTTAGAGATAATTTTAGTTCCATAGAAGAACTTTGTGAAGATATTGGGGTAACAGAAAGTGAGATTGCACAAAAACTAGAGAGTACTGGACGTATATATAACAGAGAAACTAATCAATTTAAATAGATTGAAGGTTGTAGTCAAGACTGTATAGTTAACATTATTATAAATATTGTTAATAAATCTAGAATATTCATATATTCATAGGGTATAATATAATAAGATTTTATAATTATTATGGAGGTAGCGTGATGAATGTGAAAAAGACTGGAAAGTTGCTAGCCCTTTTAGGAGCTACTACGGCTTTAGTAGTATCTATAGTTAAGGACAAAAAGGTAAAAGGAAATGATGAAATAAAAGAAGAGGAATAATAAAGTATTTTGTTTATATAATTAGTGTCATTAGGTGTAATTGTATAAATTTATCTCAAGGGGAAATAGAGATGAATAGAATAGAAAATTATAATATTAAAAATATAATAGGATATTCAAAAGATAATTTTTTGGTAATTCATATTGAGAAGAGAACAATAGAAGTATCAGGAAACTTAGTTATGAGGATGAATAACAAATATACCCTTGAACTTACATTTGAAAAAGCCATTAGCTTAATTAGAAATGAAGATTTGAAAAAAGTTAAGGATGGTTTTTATGATGGTGTTGCTAGTAAAAAGCCAATAGAATTGGATTTTTATATTTATTCCGGAAGATGGGAACAATTATGTGTTAGTTTAAAGATTAAACCTTTCATTAACAAACAAGAGATAGTAGAATATTTTTACGGATATATACACGATATATCTTTAGAAAGAAAAGCAGAAGAATCTCTAAAGAGTTTAATGGAATTTGATCCTTTAACCAAGCTTCCGTCAACGTATTATATAAAAGATTATATAAATGAATACTTATTATATAGAAAAAAAGATAATTTCAGAGGAATCTTGTTATTAATAAATATAGATAATTTTAAGGTTATCAATGATTCATTTGGATATGATCAAGGAAATTTGTTATTAGTAGAGGTAGCAAATCAATTATTAAATATAATTGAGAAAGAAGAACTGATTTCTAGATATAGCGGAGATGAATTTATAATATTCAAACCACAGATTAATGAAATTGATGAAGCGAAAGAAGTAGTTAATAAAATTAAATCTATATTTAATAAGCCTTTTAATATTAAAGGATGCAATATGTATATAACAGCAAGTATAGGAGTGGCTGTTTTCCCTGAAAATGGAGAAAGTTTTAATGATCTTCTAAAAAGTGCTGATCTTGCTATGTATAGAGTAAAGAGTAATGGAAAAGATGGATATGAATTATTTGATGCTAATATGAATCCTAAAACAATAGATAGAGTTTATTTAATTCAAAAAGAGCTAAAAAATGCATTATTGAAAGAAGAACTATATGTAGTTTTTCAACCCAAGGTTGTGTTAGATAATTCAACAGTAACTGGATTTGAAGCATTAATAAGGTGGGAAAATAATAGTTTGGGATTTATAGGACCAAGTGAGTTTGTTTCAATAGCTGAAGACACAAGATTAATAATTCCAATAGGGAGATTTGTATTAGAAGAAGTTTTTAAAAAAATTAAGACTTTATTAGATGAAGGTTTTGATGAGTTTAAGGTAGCTGTTAATTTTTCAGAAGTACAATTTAGGTATGGAACTATTATAGATGATTTTATTGAATTTAGTGAAAAATATAAAGTATCGCCACAATATATAGAAGTGGAAATAACGGAAAGCATATTAATGAAATCCTTTGATGACAATATAAATAAGCTCCAAGCAATAAGAAGTTTAGGTGCTACTGTTGCCTTGGATGATTTTGGAACAGGATATTCTTGTTTAAATTATTTGACAAAACTTCCTATAGATGTATTAAAGATTGATAGAAGTTTTGTTATTGATTTATTGGAAAACTATAAGAGTAGATGTGTAGTAGAGAATATAATTAATTTATCACATGCTTTAGGAATTGATGTAGTAGCTGAAGGTGTAGAGGAAATAGAACAAGTAGAATATTTAAAAAAAGTATTATGTGATATAGTGCAAGGTTACTACTTTAGTAAACCTAAGAGATTTGAATGCGCTAAAAAGTTATTAGGAAAAAAATTATAAATTATATTGACAAAATTTCGATATATGAATAGAATATATTATAACATAGTTAATAAATCTAATGAAAAGGGATAGTATCCAGGTGCATTGTTTTAGAGAGCTGATGATGGTGGGATTTCAGTACTTATGCTAATGGTGAATGGGCCTTTGAAGAGCGATATGAAATTTTTATGAGAGTAGTTTAGCCGGTGGTTGCACGTTATAGCAAATAGAGTATGTTAGTACTTGAAGAGAGGCATTTTATGTGCAATTTAGGTGGTACCGCGGATATCTCCGTCCTATTAATTTAGGATGGAGTTTTTTTATTTTAAAAATTAATTTATTGGGGGGAATAAAATATGAATACAAAAAAAATGATAATCAATGCTATTTTAATAGCTATAGGTGTAATATTACACATATCAGCACCATCAATTGGGTTGCCAGCTCAGCCAGACTTTGCAGTAGCCATGTTATTTATAATAATGATATTAAATAAGGATTATAAAACAACTCTTTTTGCTGGCATTATAATTGGTATTTTTACAGCTATGACGACTAAAACACCAGGAGGACAATTACCTAATATTTTAGATAAACTAATTACCTGTAATGTCATGTACTTTGTATTATTGCCACTTAGAGATAAAATAAATAAGAATATACAAGCTGCAGTTGTATTACTTTTTGGAACAATGTTAAGTGGGCTAACTTTTCTTTTATCATTAGCTACAATTTATGGAATAGAAGGATCAATATTGGTGCCTATAGTAGCTGTGGTTGTACCTACTTCACTTGTTAATTTAGTTGTTGGAGTTATAATATATAAAATTGTTGAAAGGGCTATAAAACAAACTAAATTTAAAATGAATTAAAAATTTATATATTAGAGAAAATAGTGCTAAAAAATAGCACTATTTTTTTATATAGTGAAAGAATTCTTCAGTTTCACTTGTTATTGGTTTAAATACATACCCTTTATCTTTATAGTATTTTATTATTTCAGGAAGGGCTTTGGGAGAATTTTTATTAGCATAGCCACAGTGCATTAAAAGGAAAATAACATCTTTATCACTTCTTGCATTTTTTGTAAAGCGAGTAGGAGGAGAATTAAAATTTGCACCATCAGTTGTATCTACATTCCAATCATATATTTTAAAATTATTTTGATGGAGTAGATTGACTAATTCAGGTTTTAAGGTAAATGTGCTGTTATTACAGCCAAAAGGAAATCTTAAGATATTTGTATCTTCACCTGTAACTTCTTTTATGTAAGCTTTAACTTCAAGCATTTCATTTAGAAAACTAGTATTACAAGAATATAATTTGCATCTATCGTGGCTCATGCTGTGAAGTCCTAAAGAATGCCCTTCATTTTTCATCCGTATAAGTAATTGTTCTTGTCCTTTTATTTGATTCCCTATTAAGAAGAAGGTTGCAGGCACCTCTTCCCTTTTTAATATATCTAAGGTGGCTTCAGTTACTTTTCCTCCAGGACCATCGTCAAAGGTAAGATATATTATTTTGGGATTAGCTTCACTAGCATAAGTTGGAACTAATCTTTGACTCAATACCAATAGTACAGTCAAAAAAATAGATATAAATCTTCTGTTTTTTTTAAACATTATATCACCTTCATATAAAATATTTATCTTATTTAGTATATATCAAAACTTTGGTTTTATTCTCTAAAAAGCTTTATGAAAAATATAGAAAGGTATGTGTATTATGGTAAAATATGGTGGTATTAAAATAGCAACATAATTATGGGTGAGGTTGTGATAGACTTATGGAAAGAGTATTAGATGGTTTAACATTAATTTTAGTTTTGTTTTTTTTTAGAAAGAGTCAAATAGCGGCGATTATGATTATTTACTCTGTAGTTGTTTTGGTAACATTAGCAAGAATATTAAATAATAAAAGGCATGCTAGAAAAGATGAATGTAAATTTAATAGTTATGAAGTAGCATTAGATGCACTAAATGTTACTATTTGGGAGTGTTATGAAAATAAATTTTTTGTTTCAAATAAGCTTAGAGATATTTTGCATACAAATAGAGAAATAAAATGCTTTCAAGATTTTTATTTCTTTATTTGTAAGGAGGATGCAGAATATATACAAAGTTTTTTTTACGATATGATTAAGGGAAAGATACAGGAAAAATTCTCTTTAGAGTTTAAGATGGTGGATCAAAAAGGTAAAATAATTAATATTGAGTGTTCGGGAAAAGGAAAGATAAGAGATAACTGTTATGTAATGACTGGAATTATAATAGATATTACGGAAAAAACAAATCAAAATGAGCTGCTTAGAATAAGTGAAAAAAATTATAGGAGAGCATTAGAAGGAAGTCAAGAAATAATGTTTTATATTTATTTGCGCAATAATTGTATAACTCTTAATGGAAAAATATCTAAATTGCTTGATTTTCAACAAAAAAATGAGTACAACTTTACAATGGAAGAATGGATTACCTATATAGTAGAAGAGGATAGAGATAAGTATAAAAGGGCTTACTTTGATTTTGTTTCAAATAAAAAAATGTATTTTAATATAGAATATAGAGTGAAGAATTTTTCAGATAAATATGTGTGGTTAAAAGTGCGTGGAAAGAGAATATTAGAAGAGGATGGTGAATATATTTATGGATCTATGAATGATGATACTGATAGGAAAGAAAAAGAACTTAAAATATATTATATGAGTAACTACGATGAAGTAACTGATATACCAAATAGAAGGTATTTTGTTCAAAGGTCAACTGAAATATTAAGAGAATCTATAAAGGACAGAAAAAAATTCGCTATAATATTTATAGATATGGACAATTTTAAATTTGTTAATGACACATATGGACATGCTATTGGCGATGAGGTATTAAAAAAGTTTTGTAAAAAATTAAAATATGTTTTGGAAGAAAATTGTCTTTTAGCAAGGTTTGGAGGAGATGAATTTGTAGTAGCTGTTCATCATATGGAAAATAACAAACAAATTATCGGAATTTTAGATAAGATATTAGAGGAATTTAATTTGCCTCTAGATATAAACGGAAAAGAAATATATAATACAGTAAGTATGGGGGTAAGCATAGCAAAGGTTAAGGAAGATAATATTCAAACTCTTTTAAAAAAAGCAGATATAGCTATGTATACTTCAAAGACAGGTGGGAAAAATAGGTATTGCTTATTTAATGAGGCACTTTCAAAAAGGTTAGATAGAGAATTATCACTAAATAGATGTATAAGAAAAGCGGTAGAGAATGAAGAAGTATATTTTCTGTTTCAACCTAAATATTGGACAAAAAACAATAAGATACAGGGATTTGAGTGCTTAGCAAGGTGGAAAAGTGAGGTACTTGGAATAGTTTTCCCTATGGAATTTATTCCTTTAGCAGAGACAGCAGGATTTATAATTCACATTGGGAAATATTTGATGGAGGATGCGTTTAAAAAGTGCAATAAGCTAATAGAATTATTTTCTAATAATATAAAAATAGCTATAAACTTGTCTCAAGTTCAAATTAGAGATGAGGGGTTAGTTTATTTCATAGAATACATGATAAAAAAATATGGAATAAGTCCTAATAATATTGAATTTGAAGTAACTGAAAGTATTATAATGAAGTCTGTAGATAAAAACATACAAGTTTTAGAAAAACTAAAATCATTAGGAGTATCTATAGCTTTGGATGACTTTGGAACTGGTTATTCATCTTTAAATTACTTAAAAATATTACCTATTGATACCGTGAAGATAGACAAAAGTTTTATAAAAGATATAGGAAAAGATTTTAAGGATGAGTTCATAATAGAAAAAATTATAGAATTAGCTCATTTATTAGATTTAGAAGTGGTTGCAGAAGGGGTAGAAACTGAGCAGCAATTAAAATATTTAATAGGTATAAATTGTGATATTATTCAGGGATATTATTTTAGTAAGCCACTTGAGTTTGAAAAAGTGATAAATTTAGATAAAGAAAAATAATGAATCACATATGTTCTTTATTTCTCATATTTTAGTATAGAAGAAAACTAAGGAGGTTTTTTTGGTGAAAGATGAGAAATCTAAGAATATATATTTTACAAATATGCAGGAGAACGATCCTTTAATGGAAAAGTTTATGAATGAATATATAGATAAGATGGGGGAAAAAGGCAAGATTCCTACAGCTGACGACTTAATAGTAAACTTCGATATAACTTATGCAGATGGAACAAATAAAAATTATACTTGTGGATCGGAAAGTTGTGTATTTGGAGATGTAGATGATTGTGATGAAAAAAAAGAATATGAAGATCATAATATGGAGGAAGAAGGGATAAGATATAACTCAGAGAAGAGTGAGAATTATAATAAAGACCTTCCGCATCAATCTTTGTTAGAATTTGAAGAAGATAAATGGGATAACTGTAGAGATGAGTGGAGAGAGTATATAAAAAAATGTAAATGTTACTATGATAAAGAGGATAAGAGAGAAATTATAGAAAAGATGGGTAAAGTAACAGTCTATTCTATTCTTAAGGGCGAAGAAAACACCAAGCTAAAAGGTGTAAAAGTTAATCTTTATAGAATAAATGGATTATCACCTGTTTTGGTGGAATCACAAGAAACCGATTCAGAAGGAAGAGTGGTATTTTCTAATATAGAAGATGGAAGTTATAGAATTATTGAATTCATAGATAGAACTTATTTTGAAAAGCCATCATATGTTAAATGGAATGAAGTTACCATAGATAAATGTAATAAGGAAAGTACTATTTATGCTATGAATTCAATAAGGCAGTGTCCCAAATATTAAGTCTAACAATAAAAAAGGTTTATTTATAATAGGCCTTTTTTTATTGTTATAAAATTAAATATTATATAAGAAATGATTTTTTGTTATAATAATAGAAAAACAATTAATAGGAGTAACATATGAAAATTAGAATTAAGTATTTTGAAAATGCAACTAAATTAAAAAAGATAGAAAAAGGAAATTGGATTGATGTATATGCAAATAAAGAGGTATTTGTTAAATTAGGAGAAAGAGCAATGGTTCCATTGGGATTTGCATTAGAATTACCTAAGGGATGGGAAGCTCATTTAGCTCCAAGAAGCTCAACATTTAAAACATGGGGAGTAATTCAAACTAATTCAGTAGGTGTAGTTGATGATACATATATAGGAGATAATGATCAGTGGCATATGCCAGTATATTGCTTGCAAGGAAAAGATTTAAATAATAATGTAGAAGGAACATGGATAAAGAAAGGGGATAAGATAGGGCAATTTAGAATAATGGAAGTAATGCCAGAAATAGAATTTGAGGAAGTAGAATCTTTTGGAAATGATAGTCGTGGTGGATTTGGCACAACAGGAGCAAAATAAAAATCGCGAGATTGTGAAAAAATTTATATAAAAAACACACCCATTAATTAGGGTGTGTTTTTTTATATACCTAAGGTTTGTTAAAGATGTCTTCATACATTATTGACAATTCTCCATATACTTTTCCTTAGGTTTCTTCATGGGAAGGTCTATTTCTTAATTATTAAATTTGTTATCTAATTAATAGAAATTTACCTTGATATAGACAAAATAAAATAAAAGAGATAAAATATAAGTGATAATTATTATCAATTACTTTGGAGTTACTTGATAATTGATAGATTTCCTGCATATAATTTTGTAAATTATATATGACAAATAATAAGGAGGAGTATAATGAATGACGTATTAATTGCCTTTGGATTAACACTTTTTGCTGGACTATCCACAGGAATAGGAAGTGCTATAGCGTTTTTTGCTAAAAAAACTAATACAAAGTTTTTATCTGTGAGTCTAGGATTTTCAGCTGGGGTAATGATTTATGTTTCTATGATTGAATTATTTCCTCAGGCAAAAAATTCTCTCACAAGTGAATTGGGCATAAAGATAGGATCATGGGTTACTGTTATAGCTTTTTTTGGAGGAATGTTATTAATAGCTCTTATAGATAAATTTATACCTAGTGGGGAAAATCCACATGATATATATAAGGTTGAAGATATGGATAAGGAGAATTTAGAGAAAAACAATAAACTTTTAAGACTTGGAATATTTACAGCCTTAGCAGTTGGAATTCATAATTTTCCAGAGGGGTTAGCGACTTTTATATCATCACTTCAACAGCCAACAATAGCTATATCAATTGCTGTAGCAATAGCTATTCACAATATTCCAGAAGGAATAGCAGTGTCGGTACCAGTATATTATGCTACTGGAGATAGAAAAAAAGCTTTTCTTTTTTCATTTCTTTCAGGACTGTCAGAGCCAATAGGTGCACTTGTTGGATATCTTATTTTAATGCCATTTATAAATGATATGGTTTTGGGAATACTTTTTGCTGCTGTGGCTGGGATAATGGTTTTTATATCTTTAGATGAATTATTACCTTCAGCAAGAGAATATGGAGAACATCATCTTTCTATATATGGGTTAGTCGCTGGAATTGTAGTAATGGCAGTAAGTTTATTATTGTTTATCTAAATAATTAAGTAATAATATCTATTATTTAATGCATACTAAAAAGGATTATAAATTATGATTAAACTTAATTATGGAGGAACTAATGAGTAAAAAAAATATTATTATATTTTCTATTATACTAGCTGTAGTTTTAATATGTACTGGGGTAATATTTAAGTATGTGAAAAAATTAAATACTATTAATGAAGATAACGCATATTTAGTTGTAAAAAGTGAATCTTCATTAAAAGATCTATCACAGCAGCTTAAAGATAAATCTATAATTAAATTCAAGAATGTATTTTTTATTTATGCAAAAGTAAATGGATTAAGTGAAAAAATGAATGGTGGTAATTTTGTTATCAGGCCAAATACTAGTTATAAAGATTTAATATTAAAACTACAAAGCGAGGAATCTGATTTTTCTGTTGTTACTATACCGGAAGGATTTACTTTTTATCAAATAGCTGAAAGATTAGAAAAAAATACAGGTATAAAAAAGCAAGATTTCTTAAGATTAGGAATTGGTGATTTAGTTTCAAATAATATAGTTTCAAAGAAAAATAATACGTACTATGAATTAGAAGGATTCTTATATCCAGATACGTACTATATACCAAATGGATCTAATGATAAAGATGTTGCAAATTTAATGTTTAATAGATTTAGAGATGTATTTTCACAGAAATATGTTAATCGTTCAAAGGAATTAGGATTAAATACTAACGATATTATAACAATTGCATCATTAATTGAAAAAGAGGCAGCAAATGATAGTGAACGTAAAAAAATAGCAGGAGTTATATATAATAGAATAAAAAAAGATATGTTATTGCAAATAGATGCTTCTGTAATATATGCAATAACTAAAGGGGAAAGTATAATAGATAAGGTATCATATAATGACTTAAAAGTGAAAAATTTATACAATACATACATTAATAAAGGATTGCCACCTGGGCCTATTGGAGCAACAGGGAAACCTTCAATAGAAGCAGCTCTTTACCCTGAGGAACATGATTATTTATATTATGTTGCAAATGGTGAAGGCCATGTTTTTAGCAAAACCTATGAAGAGCATTTGAGTAATGTAAAAAAATATATTAAATAGAAATACTAAATTATAAAGAGTGAAATTTTGTAAAAGATATAGATGTATTTTCGACTATATCTTTTTTATATGGGATTAGATTAGCTTAAAAGATTTTAGTGGATAATTTTTAATAAGAGAGAAACAATAAAATAATAAGAATTTTTTATTCTTGATACTTTTGTAATTATATTTTCTGATTAAGGTAGAATGGAGAAGATAAATTTATGCTATTAAATGAAAAAATTATGCATGATAAAGTTCTAGATAGTACTTTAAATATGCTAAAGGAAGGGTATCTTTTTATTAAAAACAGGACTACTAAGCAGCAAACTGATATAATTGAAACTAATTTAATGGGAGAAAAAGTAATTTGTATTAGTGGAAAGGAAGCTGTTCAGTTATTTTATGATGAAGAAAGATTTCAGAGAAAAGGGGTTGCACCAAAGAGGGTACAAAAGACCTTGTTTGGGATGAATACAGTTCAAGGGATGGATGGAAAGGAACATTTTCGTAGAAGACAACTCTTTACGTCTTTTATGACAGAAGCGAATCAAAGAAAACTGGGGAATCAAGTAAGGGAAGAATTTGAGAGAGCTATTACTAGATGGGAAAGTGCAGAGGAGATTATACTCTTTGATGAAGGAAATGAGATTCTATGTAAAGTAGCATGTTCTTTTGCTGGAGTTCCACTCTTAGAATCAGAAGTGAAGGAGAGAGCTGGAGATTTTAGTGCAATGATCGATGCCTTTGCTGCTGTTGGACCTAGACATTGGAAAGGAAAAAAGGCAAGAGATAGAGCAGAAGAATGGATAAAGAATATAATAGAAAATGTTCGAATAGGCAAGTTTTTGGCTGATGCTGATTCAGCTCTTCATGCTATGTCATTTCACAAGGAACTTGATGGAAGTTATATGGATTCACATGTAGCTGCAGCAGAACTTATTAATATCTTGCGCCCCATTGTGGCAATTTCTACTTACATTACATTTACAGCTTTAGCATTATATAATCATCCGGAATTAAAAAGCAATTTAGCTAAAGAGAATAAGAAATATGAAGAAATGTTTGTACAAGAAGTTAGAAGATATTATCCATTTACACCATTTCTAGGAGCCAGAGCAAAAAAAGATTTTATTTGGAATGAACATAAGTTCAAAGAAGATATGCTTGTATTACTTGATATATATGGAATTAATCATGATTCTCGTATATGGAAAAATCCTGACGAATTTGATCCGGAGCATTTTAGTGAATATAAGGATAAGTTATGTGAATTTATACCTCAAGGTGGAGGAGATTATGAAAGAGGACACCGCTGTCCAGGAGAAGGTATTACCATAGAAATTATGAAAGCAAGCTTAGAGTTTCTTGTAAATAAGATTGAATATGAAGTTCCAGAGCAGGATTTAAGTTATGATATGGGAAGGATTCCTACATTGCCAGAAAGTAGATTTATAATAAGGAATGTAAAAAGGAAGTTTTAGAGATTTAATTATAATAAGCTTGCTATTATTTATTTCCAATAATAGCAAGCTTATTACATAGTAATTATTATTTTTTACATCTTGGATTATAATATCTACCTTTATCTCTTGTAGATTTACCGTATTCAATAGCCTTTTTAGGACATCTATTAATGCAAGCTAAACATTGGGTACAGTTTGTTCCCCATTTAGGCTTTACATCAACTTTAATGTTGTTTGTAGGGCATACTTTCTCACATAATCCACAGGATATACAAGAATTACTTGCAAAAAATTTCTTGGGTTTAATTCCATATTTCATAAATAGTGGATTAATAAGTTTACTTTTTATATATGGAAATTGTCCTAAAGTAATTTCAAATTTATTTTCTCTTTTATCTATAGATGTATTTATTTCTTCAATTCGTTCTTCAGCAGTATCCAATATAGCTTCTATAGAAGTTTTAGACTTTACATGAGTTAATATTATATAGTTACTTGGCATAGCAATGGAAAATCCACTATCTAATTCTAATCCTTTGCTATTTAAAGTATCTTTTAAATTTCTCATTGTATATCCAACATTAGCTTCACAAGTGCTAATTGCAAAGGTATAATTTGCTTTGTAATTTTTAAGTTTTAGCTTATTTATAAAATCAACAACCATTTTAGGGGCATTCCATGCATAGATGGGAAAAACAAACCCAACAAGTTCACTGTCATCAAGTGTATATTCAAAATTATTCTTTTTAATTTCATCTGCTATAGAAAAAAGTTTCTGGCCTTGAGCTATAGAAATTTTTTCAGCAGCCCATAGGGAATTTCCTGTTCCTGAAAAATAGAATATCATTAGTTTTCCTCTTTTCTAATCATTTCTTATTCTTAATATAATTGTAATAATTTTTACAGAATGTGTCCACTAATTTATTCTAAAAGTATTATTTTAGCTTTAGTTTTTCTAAGTAATGTAATTACTAGAGCAGATAGGCAGAAGGTTAAAATAAATTTAATCATGGAATTTGTAGCAGCATTAGGAAGAAGTGCTTGAATCCACAACATTAGTATTTGATGAGAACAATATATGCCTATGCTATATTCTTTACAAGTTTTAGAAAATTTATTGGAGATGTTTTTTTTATAATTAAGAGCCCAAATTAAAATTGATGGAGCAGCAATTATAGCAGATAAGTACATATTTGCATCCTTAGCAATGCCAATTTTGTTTAATACAAATGTTTCAATTAATAATAAGATAATTGAAGAAATGCTAAGTATTCCAGCATTTTTTATCTTGTAATTTAACTTGTATTTATTAATTGCTGCACCTAAAGTGATAAAAAGTATTGATTCAGTAATACCTATTTGTGGAAGTACAAATATTGATGTATACCCATTTATTAAAGGATTATTAAATAATCCATAATAAGTATCTCCTGTTGTTCCAAATAGATATAGTATAAATCCAATTATAAGCAAAAAGATTATTTTATCTTTTTTTAGTAATTTTGATATTAATAGAATAGTAATAATCAGTGAAGAAATATACCAAAGACTGCCTGTAACCCCAAATAATAATAGTCTCATAATAATAGAGAGTGGGTATTTAAAATAATTTAGTATACCTGGTGATAAGGCTACAAATTCTATAGCCACCCATGATCCATAAAGTATCAGTAATCTTTTTAATGTAGACTTGGGCTCTTTTTCTAAATTAATTCTGTTATATAAAAAGTATCCTGAAACTATAAAGAAAAATGGCACTGCTATTCTACAAATCCCCATACTAGTTACAATCCTTAAATCCTCATTTATAGAACTAAAAGCCATTGTATGAATGACCATGACTAAGATAGCAAAAACTAAGCGTAGTATATCAATCATTCCATAATATTTTTTTGTCTCCATATTATCTATATCCCCCTTATAAATATTTACATATATATATTCGTAGAAAAAAAGAAAAAATTTCAAATAATCCCAAATGGATTTTATATATCAGATATCCTTAAAATGTAAAGTTAGTTGTGCAAATGAACAAAGAAAAAAGTTAAGTAAACAATATCAAAAAGGGAATGAATAAATTATTATTAATAATGTAACTTAGGTAAACGTTAACGTTAAATGATTATTACTAGAATTAACAAATCATAAAAATCATCTAATTTGAGGAGGAATAAAAATGTCAGTTATTCATTGGAGTGGAGCAATAGTTGGATTGATTTTAGCTATAGTTTTAATATTTAGAAAAGTAAATCCTGTATATGCCCTTTTTGGCGGTGCTATAGTAGGAGGATTAATTGGTGGTGCAAGTTTAGCAGAGACAACACAAATTGTTATTGATGGTACAAACAGTGTAATGGGTGCAGTAGTTAGAGTGCTTGCAGCAGGGGTACTTGCAGGGATTTTAATTGAATCTGGAGCAGCAGAAAAAATTGCAGAAACAATAGTAGAAAAACTTGGTGAACAAAAAGCCCTTTTAGCAATAGCTTTAGCAAGTATGGTTATTACTGCAGTAGGTGTATTTATTGCAGTTTCAGTTATTATAGTTGCTCCAATAGCATTATCTGTAGCAAGAAAAGCAGGACTTACTAGGTCTTCAATACTTTTAGCTATGATAGGGGGAGGTAAGGCAGGTAACATAATTTCACCAAATCCTAATACTATTGCAGTAGCAAAAGGATTTAATTTAGATTTAGCAGATGTAATGATAAATGGGTTTATTCCAGCAGTAGTAGGATTAGTAGTTACATATTTTGTTGCAACATGGTTAAACAAAAAAGGAGAAGCTATTAAAGAAACTGGAATATCAGAGGCAGCAACAACAACTAGTAAAGAAAAACCAAGTTTTGGTAGAGCTATGGTGGCTCCAATTGTGGCTATTGTATTATTATCAATTAGTCCTATTGGAAATATCTTGAACGTTAATTTCTTGGCAGCTATTAAAATTGATTCTATGATTATACTACCAGTTGCAGGGATAATAGGTTTAATTGCTATGGGTAAATTTAATAAAGTTATTCCTTATACAACCTCTGGGTTAAATAGAATGACAGGTACTGCAATATTATTAATTGGAGCTGGGGCAATAGCAGGTATTATTTCTAAATCTAACTTAAGTGAGGTAGTAGTATATTGTATTAAAACAACAGGTGTTTCAGGAGTTTTTCTAGCACCAATATCAGGAATATTAATGGCAGCAGCTACTGCATCAACATCTACAGGATCAATTGTAGCAGCTGGTAGTTTTGGAGATGCAATATTATCCATGGGAGTATCTCCATTAAATGCAGCAATTATGGTACATACAGGAGCAGTAGTTATCGATCATTTACCGCATGGTAATTTCTTCCATGCAACAGCGGATTCTGTTAAGATGAAAATAAATGAACGTATGAAGTTGATTCCATATGAGTCTATAGTTGGTGGATCGATGGCTATTGTAGCTACAATAATATATGGATTTTTAAGATAGCAAGATTTATTATAAATATATAATAGGTAAGGGGAGTTAGAGATGAAAAAAGACTTAATTATAGCATTGGCACCAGATTCTTTTAAGGAAAGTATGACGGCTAAAGAAGTCTGTGAAGCAATGGAAAGAGGAATTAAGAAGGCAAATAGCAATATTAAATGTGTACATATACCTATGGCTGATGGTGGAGAAGGGACTATGCAGTCGCTAGTAGACGCTACTAATGGAGAAGTACACTCATTGAAGGTAGTTGGTCCGCTTGGAAATGAAGTAGAAGCACAGTATGGTATTTTGGGACATGGTGAAATAGGAATAATAGAAATGGCTAGTGCTAGTGGAATACAACTAGTGTCTTCAGAAAAAAGAAATCCTCTAATAACTACAACTTATGGTACTGGTGAGCTTATAAAAGCTTGTCTTGATCATGGGGTAAAGAAATTGTTAATAGGTATTGGTGGAAGTGCTACCAATGACGGTGGTGCTGGAGTTATTCAAGCGCTTGGAGGAAAACTGTTAGATCTTGAAGGAAATGAATTAGGTTATGGTGGGGGAGAATTAGGAAAATTAAGTAAAATTGACTTAAATAATTTTGATTCTCGTTTAAATCAAGTTACAATAGAAGTTGCTTGTGATGTTAACAATCCACTTTGTGGAGAAAGAGGAGCTTCAAATGTATTTGGACCACAAAAAGGTGCTACAAAAGAAATGATAGAAATATTAGATCACAACTTAAAGCACTATGCGGATGTAATAAAAAAACAGCTTGGAAAAGATGTAATAGATGAGCCAGGAGCTGGGGCAGCAGGTGGACTTGGAGCTGGACTTATGGCATTTTTAAATGGTACTTTGAAAAAAGGTATCGAAATGGTAATAGAATATGCAGAGCTTGATAAAAAAGTAAAAGATGTAGATATGGTTTGGACTGGTGAAGGAAGTATAGATTTTCAAACTCAATATGGTAAGACTCCTTTAGGTGTTGCAGCGGTTGCTAAGAAATATAATAAACCAGTGGTTGCTCTTGCTGGAAGAGTTGGTGAAGGTATTGAAGTTTTATATGAAAAAGGTATAGATTCAATATTTGGAATAACTAAAGGATCAACTTCCTTAGATGAAGCTTTAGCTAAGGGACAGGAAAATATAGAAAAGACAGCTGAGAACATAATAAGGCTTATGAACTTGTTATAGTGTGAAAAAGAATGTATAATTGAGAAGTTTTTAAGGTGTTTAAAATATTTGAAAGTGCGCTTGATTTTTGGCGCACTTTTAATTAATATTTATTTTTAGTTGCTTATATTTTAAGTGTCTATAATTGTATTTTACTATATTTGAAAGGTGTGAATTATATGAAATTATCTAAATCTATAGCGCAAAAAATTGTTTTAGAGATGATGAATGTCATTCCTTATAATATAAATGTTATGGATGAAAATGGAGTAATTATAGGCAGTGGAGACATTAAACGTATTGGCAATATTCATGAAGGTGCTAAAAAAGCAATAGATAAACAACATGTAAATGAAGTTTATGAAGAAAAAGGAAGAATGAAACCGGGTGTAAATGAGCCTATCATAATTGATAATAATATAATAGGTGTAATTGGAATTACAGGTAATCCTGATGAAGTGAGGAGATTTAGTAAGCTGGTTCGTGTTACTGCAGTTCTTTTAATAGAACAAGAAAAAATTAATGAAGAAACCCAAAATAAGAGGTTAAATAGACAAAGATTTTATCATGAACTTGTTCATAGAAAAACAGAATATGATAATGAATTTTATGTGAGAGCAAAAAACTATGGGATTGATTTAACCAAAAAGTATCAGGTGATTCTTGTAGATTGTAATATAGATTCACAAGGTTTTAGAACAATATGTAATAGGCATTTTCATTATTTCGAGTTAGATAACAATAAAACAGTATTTTTTATTAGAACTAATCAAGAAGCCAATACATTGATAAAGGATTTAGAAGAATGTGAAGATATAAACAAGATAGGTATTGGAGGAGAAGAAGATATTGTAGCTGTTTCGTTAGAAAATGCAGGACTTGCAATAGAATTTGGAATTAAGATAAAACCTTCTTCAAAGATATATATTTATGATGATCTAAAACTATTTATCCATTTATCTTATGATGATAAGTCAAACTTAATTTCATTACTTTCCAATCTTGATAAGGTTGGAAATAAGTTGGAACTTATTCAAACTTTAGAAGCGTATATCGAAGAGAATGGTGATATTAATAATGTGGCAAATAGGTTAAATATACATAGAAATACTTTGAATTATAGATTAGATAGGATAAAACAACTAACAGGGAAAAATCCAAAAGTTTTGTTAGAGTTATTTGAACTATTATGTGGGTTAATTTGGAGATAATTATATGGTAATAGATTGTTAAGGGATAAACTATAGAGGAGTTTATCTTTTTTTTATTTACAAATATATTCAAGTAGAAGATGAAAATAAAACTTATTTCCAAAATGGTCAAAAGGTGATAAAATTATCTATAGGAAGGAAGTGGAATTTTAAAGTGTTAAAAAACTTTGAATCATTGAATATAAGATGTAAAAATATATTTGGAGTTGTTCAAAAAAATGGGCCTATTACTAAAAGTAAATTAATTGATATAACAAAAATAAAATTAACTACCTTAAATAGGGATCTCAAAATATTAATAGATGAGAAAATAATTGTAGAAACTGATATTGGAGAATCTACAGGAGGAAGAAAACCTAGTTTGTATGATGTAAATACAGAGAAGTTTTATATTGTTGGGATAGATATTTCAAGAACCTATACGCGTATAGTTATTACAAATTTGAAACTTGAGATAATAGGAGAAGAGACACTTAACCATGATTATAACATTGAAAATTCAAATGATATTATACTTACTTCACTTAAAATACTATTTAGAAAATTGCATGTAAAAGAATCAGAGCTTTTAGGAATTGGGATAGGAATAGTTGGTGGATTTAATATTAATCCATTATATAAAAGATTAAAAGAAGAATTTAATGTATCAATTTGCATAGATAATGGTGCAAATACAGCTGTTATTGGAGAATACTATTTTGGAAGTGGGAAGGGTAAGAATAATATAGTATATATAAACTGCGGTGTTGGGATAAGAACAGGAATTATCTCTTCGGGAGTTTTAATCAGAGCAATTAATAATCTAGAAGATGTATTTGGGCATATGGTCGTTGATGTAAATGGAGAACTATGTTCTTGTGGGAATCATGGTTGTATTGAAAGTTATGTATCGATACCATATATAATAAAAAAGTTTAAAGATGAAAGTAAAGTTAATGATGATATAGGCTACAGAGATATTTGTAGGCTTTCAGAAGAAGGTAACAAAGTTGCTACAAATATAATAAAAAAATCTGCATTATATTTTGGAATAGGGCTTTCAAATTATATAAAACTATTTAATCCAGAATTAATAATTTTAAGTGGACCATTAATACAGAATTCAAGAGTATTCTATGAAGAATGTAGAAAGGTAGCAGTAGAAAAATGTCATGTTAAAAATGAAAATATAATTTTTGCTAGAGGTGGTTTATATGAAGATAAATCAATAGCAATTGGTGCTTGTGTAATGGTTATACAAAAGATGGAGGGAAGATAAATGGTGGATACAATATTATTTATAGTAATTGGTTTAGCTGCTGGAGTGTTAAGTGGTATGTTTGGCATAGGAGGTGGGGTAATAATCGTTCCTGCATTAATGTATTTTTGCAAATTTAGTCAGCTAAAAGCACAGGGAACATCACTTGCAGTTTTACTTCCACCAGCAGGATTAGTGGCATTTATTCAATACTATAAAAGAGGACAAGTAGATGTAAAGGCAGGAATTTTAGTATGTGTATTTTTAGTTATTGGATCGGTTTTTGGATCTAAAATAGCTGATAATGTTCCAATACCAATTTTAAAAAAGAGTTTTGGAGTTATGATGATTTTAATATCATTGAAAATGATCTTCTCAAAATGATGGATCAAGGTAGAATGGTATATATAAAAATTATCATTAAAAGTAAATTGGGGAGGCGAAAGTAGAAATGGCACAAAAAACTGTTTTAGATACATTAAGAGAAGAAGGAGAAGGTATAGAATTAGAAGATATCACATTATTTTTGTTGATGAATAAACTGAATATAAGAAATAAGAAAGTGGTGTAACTAATGTATGCAGAAGAAATAGAAAATTATTTTTTTTCAAGAAAGTATTCTGCTTAGACCCAATAATTAAGGAGGCAACATTATGTTTTACATTGTTCAACCTGGGGATTACTTAAACTTAATTGCATGGAGGTTTGGTGTGAGTATTGAGCAAATACTACAATTCAATCCAGTGGCATATTATTACCCTTTATATGTGGGACAAAGACTCTTTATTCAATCCCCTAATTTCAGAGCAATTGTTACTTATACGGTAACCGGTGGGGATACTCTAGACTCTATTGCAAGAAAATTCAATACTACAAAACAATCGATAATGCAACTAAATAATTTATCTAGTGAGGTTGTATCTTCAGGACAATCATTAAAAATTCCTACTAAGCTATAGTTTTTGCTAAATATAATCTATAAAATAATACTTTACTTTAGGCTATGTCTAAGAAGCATATTAGTATTAAGGAAACTATAAATGAGTTTCCTTAATACCTATTTAAATAATATTTTGTTATGTATTACTTTTCTTATTTCTATATCTAGAAAATTTAATTATTTATATGTTAAGCATCATATCCTTTTAGTGAATAGTTGAAAATTTATTGTAGAAATTTATATACAATAATCATATTGTATTATATAAATAATCATTAAAAAGGAAATTGACTATGCAAACAGGAAGTTTAAAAATTCATGTATTTCAGGGTGATTCATATATACCTTTAGAAAATGCTAAAATTACTGTAATTCAAGATAAGGAAACAAGTAATAGACAAATCACTCAAAACTTATCAACAGATTCATCTGGAATTACAAATGAAATAGAATTAGAAGCTCCTTCACTAGATTATTCTATGAAATTGTCAGATAAACTACCTTACAGCCTTTGCATTATAACTGCTGAAGTACCTGGTTATAAAAAATTAACCATTAAAGGATGTCAAATATATCCTGGTATTCAGTCTATTCAATATTGTCATTTGAATCCTATAAGTACTAGACAAAATAATACTGAAGACATTATAAATATATCAGCAAATGCACTGATTGGGAATTATCCAGCTAAAATACCTGAATCTTCATACCCAATCCCTTTAACTAAACCTTCAGTTAATTTTGCTATTATTGATCCAACAAGACAAGTAAATCCTTCCACCATAAAGGTACATGATGGAGATCCAAATGAAAATGCTACAGAGTTTATAGAGGATTTTAAGCAATATTTCAAAATCGTCTTAGCATCAGAAATATATGCTAATTGGCCTAAAGAAACAATAAAAGCTAATGCAATTGCTGCTATGTCTTTTACTTTAAATAGAATATTTACAGAATGGTATTTTGGAAAGATGAAGAAATTTCATATTACAAGTTCAACAGCTTATGATCACAAGTACATCCATGGAAGAAATACTTTTGCTTCAATAGATGGAGTTGTAGATGAGTTGTTCACAACTTATATAAAAAAACCAGGTTATGAGTTTCCTCTTTTAGCACAATATAGGGATGGACTAAGAGTACCTCCTTGTTCTGGATGTCTATCACAATGGGGGAGTAAAGAACTAGGAGATAAAGGGTTAACAGATAAAGAAATATTAAAATCTTATTATGGTTCTGATATAATATTAAATAGAATAACAAAGAGTGAAAATATGTCTGAATCATATCCAGGATTTCCATTACAAATAGGTTCCACAGGTGAAGCTGTTGAGACAATTCAAAAATCTTTAAATAAAATCTCAACCCATTTTCCATTAATACCAAAGTTAACTGTTGATGGGATTTTAGGTAGTAGTACTAAAAAAGCAATAGAAACTTTTCAAAGCATTTTCAATTTAGCTAAAACAGGTACTGTAAATTATCCAACTTGGTATAAAATTTCAGATATTTATGTAGGAGTAAGTGGTGCTGTTAGACATAGAGGGGTAGAAAAAACTTTTATACCACCTTTTTTTTACGGATATGACTATAATATACCAACACTAACTTATTTTGATGAGGAATATTAGTTGAATTTTACAATTAATTGCCTATATTGTTTACTCTAGAACTAATTTTTTGTACTCAATTCATTAATATATATCTTTAGTGTTTAATTTTAGAAACAAATGATGTATTACTGTATATTAGTCAAAAAAAATGTTTATTTCTAGAGTAAACAAATTATATAAATTGATTTGAAACAAGTTATGATAAAAACTTTAATGTTTTAGAAATTTCTTGTATATTGTATTTGTCAGCCCATAATATGAAATAATAATAGATATTATCATCAACTTTTATTTCTTTAGGGTATTTTACTAGTAATTCTGCTTGATTATTAAATGCTTGTGATTGATCATTAGAGGGCATTATTAATCTTGCCTCTTGACCTTGAATAACTAGTTCAGTTATTTTAGGATTACTTCCATATGGTTTTAGTGAATGGCTTGATTCAATTTTTGCTATTTCATCTATTTTTAAATTTTCTCCATTATAAGCAGAAACCTGAAAAAATCCATCTTTTCCTTCGTATTTTTCTGTATAATTAGGATTTGGTTTCCATTCAGAATTATATTCTAATGAAACATTAAAAAAATTATTTCTATAAAGTTTTGTACTATGTTGCTCTTGTAAATTTGATGTGCTTTTTAATGTAGCTCCTAAAAAACAAAATGTAATAGCAAATATATTAACAGTTAAAAATATTTTTTTTATAACATTCATAAGTTTATCTCCTAATTTAGATAAAATAGATTAGTATTTAATCTAAGTCTTAAAAATTGTTTTTTTCTTTACCCACTTAAATCCATCAACTTTAGTAATAATTACTACATCAGTTGATCCACCAACAGATTCCAAATCAGTTGTAAATCTACGCCTTGTAGAGGTTAAATTAACAAGTGCTTCAGCTAGAAAAATCATTTCTTCTTTACCAAGAAATGTAACCATATCTGAAAAAGGTTTGGTATATTTTTCCTTTTGAATAAGTTCAAAATCATCTTTTATTTCCTTATTAAGTTTTTTTCCTAGTCTTTTTAGTATATCTATTTCTTCACTAGAAAATTCATGAGCTAAATTGGCATTAGATTCACTTTGTATTGCATCTTGTATTGCTTCGAAAAAATTGTTGAAAATAGTATCTGTCTTGTTAAATATTGTATTTTCAAGTTCTGTGTCTATCCCTTTTGTATAGGTGTCTACTACATCTCTTTGAGCAAATGGAATAAATGTTGCTTCAACATCACTTTCTTCCAATCCCACTTCTACCTTGGTTACAAGTTCATAAATTAGTGTTCCAGAAATTACTCCCGTAATTTTATATTCAATTATTGATGGGAATATTTCTTTATTTCCATAACCTGCAATTACTATATTAGTTGGTCTTTTTGTTGATCTAAATAAACAATCACTTTTACTAATAATATGTGCACACAATAATACTATATTTTCTTGAGTTTTTCTGTCAATTCTAATATTATCAATTTCGTTCATGTACTTCTTTAGATATTCTCCATGAGTTTCTAAAAATAATTCTACAAAATTATCATTAAATCCACTTAAACATCTCATACTTGAAAAATATTTGAGGTTTTCTTCTACATTTTTCCTTAAAGTTTCCTTTCGATTATGCACCGATTTTTGTTTAGGCATATTCTCCATTAGGCAATAATCTAAAACTGATTTTACAAGTCTTTTCTCATAACCTGAATTATAAACCTTTCTGTTTTTTGATAAAAAGCTTAAAAAATCATCAGCATACTCTTGTAATGTATCAAAGTATTTATCTTTAAGAGATGTTTTATATACTTTTATTATTGTTTCACATGGTATGTCGGTAAGATCAGGATTGTCATAAAACATAATTCCAACAGGATGATTTTCAGATATATTAAAAAGTTTTTCCACTGTAATAAATTTCTTTACGCCTTGTATGTCTACAGTGGCAACACTATCTGTAGCTAATGCAACTCCAGTCTTATTAAGAATTGCTATTTCAGCAGTCATATTACAACTCCTTTCGTTATTGCTTTCATATTATTATGATTCAAAATATAGCTACTAAAATATTATTTGCTATTTGTAGTATGAGATTAATATCATTATTAAATTCTATATTAAAAATTTATTTTTTTGTCATAAATACAAAGCCATCACCTTTAGTAATAAGGGCAATATCAATTGGACCAACTTCTGCTTGTTCGTAAGAACTGAACTTAACCCCAATTGCAGTTAAATTTACAAGTGCATCAGCTAGAGATATCATATCTTCTTTTCTAATGAAATCAATCATAGATAAAAGAGGATCTACCAACATTTTTTGTTGCAAATCTTTAATGTTTTTCTTTAAATCTTCTATAATCAGCATACATATTTTATCTATTTCATCTTTCTCTTTAACAATAAATTCCTGAAGTGCATTATTGTTATTATATTTATTCTGTATTTCCTTTAAAAATTTATCAAAAACTTTTTTAGCTTCATCTAATATCTTATATTCCAAATTCGGATTAATTCCATTTATATAAGTGTTTATTAAATCTTTTTCACCAAAGGGAATAATTTTTTTTAGTAGCTCATTCTCATCATCGGATCCTATACTATAACTTTCTATTAATTCATATATTAGTTTCCCATCAATTGCACACACTATGTTGTATCTATACAATGATGGAAAAATTTCCTTATCACCATAACCTGAGATTACTATGCTACCATTGTAAATGTTTCTAATCATATAATCAGTTTTACTTATAACATATGCACACATGGTTATTAAATTTTTTTGTGTTCTTTCATCAATAGCAGATATAACTGGATTAATTATATGATCTGTACTGTTTTTTATATATTCTTTTAAATCGTTTGTATGTTTTTCTAAAAATAATTTTATAAAATTGTCATCAAATGAATTTGAAAAAATTTTTTTTGAAAGAGATGCAATTTGATTCTCTATTTCATCACTTATAGCCTTTTCATTACCTTCTATTAATTGAACTCTATCTTGGATTTTACTTAGACAATAACGCAAAACTTCCTTTAAAAACCCCATTTCTGCACTCCAAGAATAAAAGCGATTATCATTTGGTATAAATTCAATAAAATTTTCTGCATATTCTTGCAATTTATCAAATGATTTGTCTCCAATTTGTGACCTATAAACTTCTATTATTGATTCCCAAGGTATAGTATCCATAAATCTAACACTACCATCTAGCATAATTCCAACAGGGTTATATTTTGATAAAGGAAAGATTTTGCTAATTGAAACAAACTTCAAAGATTGAATTCCTACCACAGGTTCAAAAGTATCAGCAGATAATACAACTCCACTTCTATTGAGAATTCCTATTCCGACAGTCATTACTATAAACCTCATACATTTAATGTTTTATTTCAGTATATAATTTATGATTGATAAATATTAAATATAACTTTCTGAATTTTTGACGAAGATTAAGTTGATGGTTATTATATTATAAATTTGGTTGTTTAGGAGAATTTTTAGCTATTAAGTTTATGGATTTGTTTTTTAGGTAATGAAATCTATATAAAGGAGCTAAGATGTAGAAGGGTAGCTTGAATAATAGAAAGAATTTCAAAAAAGTCTGGTAAATAAAAAAAGCCATATTACAAGATAAATCAAGTAATATGACAATTCTATTAAATAATGGTGCCGGTAGCCGGAGTCGAACCGGCACGGTATTGCTACCGGCGGATTTTGAGTCCGCTACGTCTGCCAATTCCATCATACCGGCACGTTTTGCAACATTGATATAATAACATATTATTTTTAATAATTCAATAAGAAATTTTTTTTTGTTGGAAATAAAGAAAAAATTTGAATATAAGGTTGTTAGAAAGTGTTACTTTTGCTAAAATAGATGGTAGGATAAAAATATCCCCAGTGGGACGTTTTTTAACCTACCTTATTTATGTAGCTAAGGACAAGCTATAATAATTTAATAATTAAGGAGGAGAAGATCAATATGATGTATTCAAAAGAAGTTGAAGAAATGTGCGTTGTTGCAAAAGGCCCAAATCATGGACCAGCACCAATTCCTGCAGAAGGAAAATGGGTTCAATCTAAAGAAGTAACTGATATATCAGGGTTAACTCATGGTATAGGTTGGTGTGCACCACAACAAGGAGCTTGTAAATTAACATTAAACGTTAAGGACGGTATAATCCAAGAAGCGTTAGTTGAAACAATTGGATGTTCAGGAATGACTCATTCAGCTGCTATGGCTTCAGAAATTTTACCAGGAAAGACTATTTTAGAAGCATTAAACACAGACTTAGTTTGTGACGCTATAAACACAGCTATGAGAGAATTATTCTTACAAATAGTTTATGGAAGAACTCAAACTGCATTCTCAGAAGGTGGACTACCTATCGGAGCAGGACTTGAAGACTTAGGTAAAGGATTAAGATCTCAAGTTGGAACTATGTATGGAACTCTTGCAAAGGGACCAAGATACTTAGAAATGGCAGAAGGTTATGTTACAGATGTAGCTTTAGATGCTGATAAAGAAATCATTGGATACAAGTTCGTTAACTTAGGAAAGATGATGGAAAACGTTGCTAAGGGAATGGATGCTAATGAAGCATTAGAAAGTGCTAAGGGACAATACGGAAGAGTTCAAGACGCTGCTGAATTAATTGACCCAAGACATAAATAATTATAGGTAAAGGAGGAAAATATATTATGGCATTATTTGAAAGTTATGAAAGAAGAATAGGACAAATCACTCCTGTATTAGAAAAGTACGGAATGAAGACTATGGAAGACGCTAAAGCAGTATGTGCAGAAATAGGAATAGATCCATATACTATAGCTAAGGAAACTCAACCAATCGCATTTGAAAATGCTGGATGGGCTTACACTTTAGGAGCTGCTATAGCTATAAAGAAAGGTTGCAAGAAGGCTGCTGATGCTGCTGAAGCAATCGGAGAAGGTTTACAAGCATTCTGCATACCAGGATCTGTTGCAGATGACAGAAAAGTAGGACTTGGGCACGGAAATCTTGGAGCTATGCTTTTAAGAGAAGAAACTAAGTGTTTCGCATTCTTAGCAGGTCACGAAAGCTTTGCTGCTGCTGAAGGTGCTATTAAAATAGCTGAAAAAGCTAACAGAGTAAGAAAAGAACCATTAAGAGTTATCTTAAACGGTCTTGGAAAAGATGCTGCATTCATTATTTCAAGAATTAATGGATTCACATATGTTCAAACTAAGTTTGACTATTACACTGGAGAAGTTAAAGTAGTTAAAGAAAAAGCATACTCAAACGGAGAAAGAGCTAAAGTAAGATGTTACGGTGCTGACGACGTTAGAGAAGGTGTTGCTATAATGCATATGGAAGGTGTTGACGTTTCTATCACTGGTAACTCAACTAACCCAACAAGATTCCAACACCCAGTTGCTGGAACATACAAGAAAGAATGTGTAGAACAAGGTAAGAAATACTTCTCAGTTGCATCAGGTGG
>NZ_SULK01000007.1:144406-164346 GCF_007115085.1 Clostridium sp. HBUAS56017
TGGTACTGGAAGAACTCTTCACCCAGATAACATGGGTGCAGGTCCAGCTTCTTACGGTATGACTGATACTATGGGAAGAATGCATTCAGATGCACAATTCGCTGGATCATCTTCAGTTCCTGCTCACGTTGAAATGATGGGTCTAATCGGAATGGGTAACAACCCAATGGTTGGAGCTACTGTTGCTGTAGCAGTTGCTGTTGAAGAAGGAATGAACAAGTAGTTTATATTAAAGGCTTTAGAGCATTTATATATTTGACTATATTGGAACTAATGTTAAGTTAGTTCGTTAAGATATAGCACACGTTATTTAGGGATAATCTAGTTGACGTGTGCTATTTTTTCATATCTTCTAGCAGATAATCACAGACTTCCTTGTGTATTCCTTGACGTTTCAAAGCTAACAATAAATACCTAGTGTTAAGTTGCCCATCAATATACGTTTGTACAAAGTTTTCATATTCCTTGTATGTAGGGCTTGCGTCAATAAATAATGAACTTAAATTCTCACCATAAAAGGCTTTTGTATTTTGTGATACTTTACCTTTTGCAATCCTGTCTTTTAATACACTTAAACCGTTAAGAATTATACTAACCTTTTGTTCTGTTATATTGTGGTCAATGACAAAATTGTAGAATGCAAATTTATCTTCTGTTACACTAGACAACATCAATTGTAGTATTTTTATTTGATATTTTAATAATTCATATTTTTCGTCTCTTGCTCCTAGCATTGTTTCCATTTAATCACCCCTATTTTAGTATAATATATTATATCAGAATGAGTAAGAAATTCTATTTTAATAGGTTACTTTTCTTAATCAGGTATGAGTATGATATAATTTTTATTCCTTTAAATTTTTAATCATTATTTTCACAATAAAACTTAAAAGATTCTCCAATAAATCTAGCTGCCCCTTTTCCATATTTTTTATCTGTAGGACTCATATCATTATCAGCGTTTTTTAGATAAAGGTCAGCTAAACCTGAAATAACTGCATTGGACTTTAAACCGGAATCTATTCTATAAAAATCATAATTTCCTTTAGTTGTTTTAGCTATTTCATTAACAATCTGCTGAATCTCTTTAGAAGTAGGGTCTTTACTTAAATCAGATGTTAAATTTACATATAGTCTATCTAATTTAGGCATCTTATCTTTAAAATGAATCTTAAAAACCTCTCCCCAGAATTTAGCTGATCCACTACCATATTTCTTATCAATTGCATCTATCCATTTTGGATCTTTAGAAAAATTTTTAGAGAGATGATACCAACGAGTGTCGCCTTTAATATCCATATTAAAAAGCTTATAATCCTTTTTAACAGTATCAGTTATTTCTTTAGTTATTTGCTGAATCTCTTCTGAAGAGGGAGCTTTAGTTAAGTCAGATAGAAGTTTTTTAAATAATTCTTTTAATTTTGGATTATTATCATTGAGAAAATCATCATAAAATTTATCCATTTCATCTGATATAGTCCTTAGCATAGGATTACTTAAGTCTTTCTTCAAAGCTTCAACATAATTTTTCATACTTCCGTAATTTTTTATAGCACCTTTAACTATTTTGTCTTCATTTGCTTTAAGGGCTTCAATCATTTCATCAAATTTATCTATACTTCCAAAGCGTTTAATAACTTTATTTTTATCTTTATTCTTATATTCTTCCCATACATTATAATATTCTGTCATATCAAATTCTTTAAAACTCATAGTATCCTCTCCCTTTATGGTTTTATTTATAAGCTTTATTAAGCCATTCAATCTATTACGCTTTATAATCAGTAGCTTTTTTTGATTTTCTAGAGCTTGCATTTTATTAAAATTGGGTTTATCCATGATTTCCTTAATCTCTTTTAGAGGTATATCAAGTTCTTTAAAAAATAAAATTTGTTGCAAGCTTTCAAGAGCTTCATCATCATAGAGTCTGTAACCTGCTTCTGTAACTGCACTTGGTTTTAACAATCCTATTTCATCATAATAATGCAGCATACGTACACTTATTCCTGTCAAATCTGAAACTTGTTTTACTGTTCTCATGATTATTCCTCCAAATATGATTTTATAGCCGTGAATACAAAGAAAATACTTTGCCGGCTATAAGTTTTGGCTTATATTTTTAAACTCTATTTTTATATTACACTATGACATGGTGTTAGAGTCAACACTTAATTATGAAGTAAATGGAAAACATAGATATTATTCTAAATAAATGGTATTATAAAGAAGTAGTAAATTATAAATTTAAGTCAATGAATATTATTAAAGGTGTGAAAATCTTGGGAGCGTGGATAATACACAAATGAAAATTAATATGTATATATAGGGGTGAATAATGAAAACAATAGTAATTTATAAGTCCAAAACAGGGTTTACCAAAAAATATGCAGAGTGGATTGCAGAAGAATTGTCAGCTGATATTTTTAATATATCAAAAGTTAATATCAATATGCTTGATAAATATGATACCATAATTTATGGTGGTAGTTTGTATGCAGTTGGTATTATTGGCGTAAATTTAATTACAAAAAACATTAATAAATTAAAAGGAAAAAAGATAGTGGCTTTTGCTACAGGAGCATCACCTTTAAGAGATGAAGTTATAAATGAAGTTAGAGATAAGAACTTTACTACAGAACAACAAAAATATATCAAGTTTTTCTATCTAAGAGGTGGTTTTAATTATAACAAACTAAATCTTTTTGATAAATTTCTTATGACATTATTAAAATTGAAAATAAAAAATAAAAAGAAGGAAGAGTTATCATCTGACGAAATAGGTATGCTTGCTGTGTATAATAGGCCAGTAGATTTTACAGATAAGAAGAATATAGATAAAATAATAACTTATGTTAATTCATAGATAAGTATTTGCTCCCTTGTTAAAATTATCATAGTAATTTTAACAAGGGAGCATTGTTATATGAATAATAATAAATTAAGCAGGAGGTGGAAAAAGTACTTTACACATGATTTAAAGATAAGCGAATATGCTAATAGAGTTATACATATAAGTAAGTAGGATTAGTTAAAAAATTATAAGATGGGAGGTTGGTATGGATGAAAGAAAGAGAGCAAGTTATTAAGAATTACTTTCAATCTTGGATAAGTAATGATTGCAAAATATTAAGGGAGATTTTTGATACAGAAATAATATATAGTGAATGTTATGGCCCAGAATATAGAGGAATAGAGGTTGTTACAAAATGGTTTAAGGATTGGCATAAGCGAGGAGTTGTGTTTTCATGGGATATAAAGCAATTTATTCATTCGGCCAATATAACTGTAGTCGAATGGTATTTTAAATATAAGTATGATGAGAGTATTGAGGAGTTTAATGGTGTATCGCTTATTGAATTTGATGAAGGTAAACGTATCATAAGCTTAAAAGAATTTCAATCAAAAATCCCACATTATTACCCTTATGATTAATATGGTAATATTCCAAAGAATATATATTCTTGTATGGTAATATTCTTCAGAATATGCTGCGAAAATGCGGGTTAAGAGGAACTTGAATGAAAATATAATAAAATTTAAGCTATTTAGCTTAAAAAGAAAAAAGAAATATGTATATGCAAATGAGCTAGTTAATTTACTGGTTCATTTTTTTATTCCTACTACCAAATTCGACAAGAAAAGCTAAATGTTTTATACTTATAGTATATTTTTTTACTGGAGGAATGCAATGGATATATTTGATCAAATGATATTATATTTTAAGTTTTTTTGTGCTATTTTTATTATAACTACGATACTAAATAAATTATTGTTTAAAGATTTAAACGCAAATGATGGATATTATTATACTAGTAAGGAAATTCAAGAATCAAATGAAAGGCTTAGAAAGAGCATTTTAATAATTAAAGGTATTAGTTGTTTTTTTACAGTTTCAATAGGTATAATTGGACTTTTTATAGTTGTAGCTTCTTTGGGATTTGCTGGAGCAGGTGGTAATTCTGGCGGTGGATCAAGTTATTCATCAGAAGATAATAACATACATCATGTAAGACCAAATGATGTACAGGATTATTATAGACAGGATGGTACTCATGTTGATGGATATCATAGAGGTGGAGATGAAGGCTATTATAGAAGTAATCCAGATGGAAGAACAGATAATAATCTGAACTCTCGTTAAATTACAAGCTTTATGAGAAGAAATATACAAATTGTTAAGTTAATATATTAGAGAATTAGGGATGCATACATCTAGTGGTGAAATAAGAACTACGATGTATGTCTTTTTTTATGGAAAATCATAAAAAATGTGAAGCTAAAGGATAGAGTGAGGCTAGTTTTGGTTTCATTATGTGGTAAAATTAGTTAATGGATATAAAATAATATAGAAGTATATTTTGGTTGAAGTAATTATCGCTAAAGTTTTTGGAGGAAAATTTATATGAGCAAGTATATTATAAGAGAAAGTAAAAATGAAGAAGCAGATTTAATTGTTGATAAGATAGTTGAATACAATTTATCAAAAGTGCCACTAAAACAGGAAATTGATTTTTTGTGGATAAATAGAGTTATTGAGGACATGGATGGAGAGATTGTTGCTGGAATACTTAGCAAGATGTATTGCTGGAATTGTTTGTATATAGATACATTATGGGTTAAGGAAGAGTATAGAAAAGACGGGCTAGGTTCTAAATTATTAAAAGAGATTGAAAAGGCCGCAAAAGAAAAAGGATGCCACTTAATTCATTTAGACACCTTTGATTTTCAAGCTAAGGACTTTTATCTAAAGTATGGGTACGAGGTATTTGGAATATTAGATGAGTGTCCAGAAGGTCATAAAAGATATTATATGAAAAAGAATATTTAAGCAGTAGGGAATTAATAAAATTATTATACAAATAATGAGTCGTTTTTATAAAGCAATTGTGATTAAAATTATAGGAGAGTAAAGTGATGAAAAATCTTATTTTTATAAATGGAACTATGGGGGTAGGAAAAACAGCAACAAGCAAAGAATTGCAGAAAATGTTACCTAATTGCGTTTTTCTTGATGGTGATTGGTGCTGGGATATGTCTCCCTTTATTATAACGACTGAAACCAAAAAGATGGTTGTAGATAATATTAGTTACATCTTAAATAATTTCATTTTATGTTCAGAATATGAAAATGTTATTTTTTGTTGGGTAATGCATGAGCAAGCCATTTTTAATGATGTATTATCTAGACTGAAGAAAGATGATTGTACATTATATAAATTTTCTCTTGTATGCTCAGAACAATCATTAATTGCACGAATTACAAAGGATATTAAAGAAGAGGTAAGGAAGAAAGATGTTATTGAAAGAAGTGTGCCAAGATTAAAAAACTATTTTGAAATGGATACAGAAAAAATTGATGTAAGTGAGATTTCTGCTAAAGAAACAGCAGAAATAATATATAAGTATATAATACATTAACTATAATTATTATATTAAGATCTTATAAAGCCATTAAAAAACTAAGAGAATCTTTTTATTTATGTAGGAGGAAGCTATGAATAAGGATAAGGTTTATCCAAGAACAGGTGACAAAGAGACGGTATACTTAAAGTCAACTATTACAAAGCCTAATATTACTGTTGGGGATTATACTATGTATAATGATTTTGTAAATGATCCAACAAAGTTTGAAACTAACAATGTTTTATATCATTACCCAATTAATGATGATAAATTAATAATTGGTAAGTACTGTTCTATTGCTTGTGGTGCAAAATTTATGTTTACTTCTGGAAATCATAATATGAATTCACTTTCAACTTACCCATTTCCAATTTTTTATGAAGAATGGGAGTTAAATGGTGTTGATATAAAAAATGCGTGGAATAATAATGGAGATATTGTAATAGGAAATGATGTTTGGATTGGTTATGAAGCAGTAATAATGCAAGGAGTTCATATAGGTGATGGTGCAATAATAGGAACGAGGGCTGTTGTAACAAAAGATGTTCCTCCATATACAATTGTAGCAGGAGTACCTGCTAAAGAGATTAGAAAACGCTTTTCTAAAGATATAGTAGCAAAATTATTAGAACTCAAATGGTGGAATTGGGATGATGAAACTATTCAAAGAAATCTACCTAATATTATGAAGGGAAATGTTAATGGATTTTGAAACTTGTTTTAATATATATCAATCAATTTTGATGGAAGGTGCTTTGGGAGGAAGGCTAAAACTAGAATTTAACATTTATAAAATCTTAAGAGGATGTGTGGTACTGACAATACTTATATTGAGGAAATAGCAAAAAGGTGAAAGCAAGATCAATTGAATATTATGCTACTGGAGGAAAAGATGGTTGTTGAAGAGAAAAGAATAGAATGTAAAAACATAAACTGGATACTTCGTTGTCCAACAAAATATGATGCAATGGAATTATCCAAACTAAGAGTTAAAATTGATGGAGAAACAGAAAATCTTGATAGAGAATCTGGTGAAGGGTTACTAACACCCGAAGATTTTGAAGAACTTATTTATGAAGATTCAATAGATGAAAAGCATATGTTTTTAGTTGCAGAAGTAGAAGGTAAAATTGTTGGGTTTACTCGTTGTGAAGGAAGTAAGTTGAGTAGATTCAGACATAAAGCAGAGTTTGGAATATGTATATCTAAAGAATACTGGGGATATGGAATTGGTAAAGTAATGATAGAAAATATCTTGATGTGGGCAGATACTGCTGGAATTAAGAAAATTTCATTAAGTGTAGTACAAACAAATAAAAAGGCAATTCATTTATATAAAAAATACGGATTTGTAGAAGAAGGAGTATTAATAAATGACCGTATCCATAAGGATGGGAATTATTACAATACCGTTATGATGGGAAGAATATTAGATAAGTAAGTACTAGAAACTAAAATAGAAAACAACATGTTAAGCTAAGTGTTTTTTTATATTATACAAAAAAATAAATTAATGAGCCTATATTTTTTAGGCTCATTTTTATTTTAAAGAATTAATTTAAATTAGCAATTAGAAGATAACTGATTAATGAATATTGTATTTAGAGTTATAGTCAAATGTAAAAAATGTGGATTAAAATGTAATATATTTAAATTTATTTGATTTTACGATCAAATTTTTGCATTTAAGGAAATATGTGTTTATTTTAATTGGATATTATGAGAACATATAATTGAAATTGAGTTAATAATTGTAAAAACAAGAGATATTAAAAAAACATTGGGGGAGGTAACATGGAAAAGCCATTTATTCATTTATTATCATCAATTAATGGTTTTTATTTCTATGATGTAAATAGAAATGAGATTGTAAATGTTGATAAAGACGTTTATGACTTTTTGATAAAGTTATTAAATGATGAAGAAGTTATACCAAATAAAGAAGTAAAAAACAAGGTTAGTGAATTAAAGGAAAATAATTATTTGTCAAGCAATACTATAAAGGAAATTAAGCATCCTGAAAGTGATAAATTAGAATATCATCTAGATAGACATATTGATCAAATTACGCTTCAGGTAACTCAAAATTGTAATTTGAGATGCTCATATTGTGCCTATTCTAAGTTTGATAATTTAAGTCAAAGAAATCGTTCTAATAAGGATATGACAATAGAAACTGCAAAAAAAGCTGTTGATTTTTTACTTCAACATTCTAGCGATAGTGATAAGGTTGTTATTTCATTTTATGGTGGAGAACCTTTATTGAAATTTAACTTTATTAAGGAAGTAATTTCATATGCACAAGAAAACTTTATTGGAAAAGAGTTGAGTTTTGCGTTAACTACAAATGCTACATTATTAACTGAAGAAATAATGGAATACTCAATAAATAATAATCTTGACATAATGATAAGCTTAGATGGACCAGAAGAAATACATGATTTAAATAGAAGATTTGCGGATGGAACTGGTTCATTTATGAAAATAGTAGAGAATTTACAGAAATTAAAGAATAAGTACGGTGATGAGCTTAAGAATATTTTAAGAATTAACACAGTAATGGATCCTAAAAATGATTTGGATAAAATGAATACTATTTTTGAAAATGAAATTTTTAAAGGTTTACCTGTTAGTTCAGTTATTGTTGAAAATTTTTTCTCCAATGAGCAAACAGTTTATTCAAATAAATTTCTTGAAAAATATTTCTATCAAATATTTATTGGAATTTTAGACTTAATTGGGGCAGTTAAAGATTTAAATACATATCCATTAATTGCGAGTGTAATTAATGCTATTTATACCTTTGAAGAAAATATGACTGTAGCTAAAGGGCTTCCAAAAGTTGGGGCTCCAGGTGGTCCATGCGTACCAGGTAAAAGAAGATTGTTTGTAGCTGTTGATGGTGAATTTTTTCCTTGTGAAAAAGTTAGTGAAGTTTCTAAAGTTATGAATATAGGAAACCTAGATAATGGATTTGAAGTAAAAAAGGCAGATGATTTGTTAAATATAGGACGATTGACTCCGGTAGAGTGTAAAAAGTGCTGGGCTTTTAGAAAATGCAATATATGTGCTAGAAAACTCGAAAAGGAAGGAAAGTTATCTGGGGATGAAAAGTTATCAATGTGTGGAGATGTTAGGGCATCTGTAGAAGAGGATTTGAAAAAATTCATTTTACTTAAAGAATGTAGAACAATTTATAAAATATAATTAGAGAAAAAATATTATGGGAGGAAATACATTTTAATAAAACATTAGTTTATTTTATGTATAATACAAGTTTATGAAGAAAAAAGTTTTAATTTATCCATTTTCAAATAAGTTTTTTCCGGTAATGAAAGAACTTATTAATAAAACAGATGAATATGAAATTATGTCTGTGGTAACTCCAAAAACTTGGTTTTTAGTTAAAGAAAACAATGATGTAAGTGAAATTAATAACAGTAACTATTTGGGGATTGCAATATCTAATAATTTCATAGAAGAAATAGAAAAATGCGATACAGTTATAATTGCTGATTGTAATAATGAAAAGATAATGTATAGCGATATAGTAAGTAAAATTAGAACTAGCATTAAATTTAATAAAAATGTTATATGCTGTTTTAAATTAGAGGATAAAGATATTTTACAAATAAATGAATTAAGCAAAAAAAGTAATGTTAAGTTTGAATATTTAAATGAAGTAGATAAAAGTCTTGAAGGGATAGAGACACTGGAACAAGATAAGGTGGACATTTATTCAAGAATATACAAGCCTGATTCACCAGTTGTTTTTATAGGAAAATTGATAGATGAATTAGAGTCAACATTTAGTTTGGTTTCTATTTCTGAAAATTATAAAAAGGAAGGATATAATGTTGTAACAATTAGTTTAAATAGTAATTGTAGAATGCTAGGCTATTTAGCTTTTCCTAATTTTATATTTGAGTTAAATATTTCAGTAGAAAAGAAAATATTTTTGTTTAACTATTATATACAGGAAATAGAGAAAAGATACAGACCAGATCTTATTGTTGTTCAATTGCCTGGTGGAATGATGAAATATTCAGATATTATTACTAATGGCTTTGGAGTTTATCCATATTTAATTTCACAAGCTCTTTCAAGTGATTATTTTGTTTTAGTTACTCCTTTTAGTGAAATGGAGGAAGAGTTTTATGAAAGCTTAAGTGAATGTTTTTGGCATCGTTTTGGATTTAAAATTAATGTAATAAATATGTTAAATACAACATTGGATGTTGCTTATTCAATAGAACAACATAAAGTTGATTTGGATTGCTTGCCAGTGAAAAATGTAGATGAAATTATTTTAAAGAAATTTCAAAATTCCAAGATATCGGTATTTAATCCGTTAAATGACATGGATTGTGAAAAGATGTTTAGAAATTCTGTTTCTATATTAACAAGTTATGTTAGCATAGTGTAGCTGGAGGTACTTATATGGAAAATATAACAGAAGAAATTATTAAAATTCTAAATTTTGTAAAGCCACAAAAAGAATTATACATTGAAGAAAATTTTGATACTCCTTTGACAGGGAAAATGCTATTTTCATCAGTTGATATGGTGTATGTTTTTTTAGAAATTCAGAAACATTTTAATATTAAATTAGGAGCTGAGGATCTAGAAAATTATAAGTTCAATTCAATTAATGGAATTAGAGATATTGTTTTTAATGCTTTGAAATTTTAATAAACTTAATAATTGGTTGCAAGATGTCATCTGCTTAGAAGATTATTTTTCCTATAGTAGTTGAAAATCTTTCAATATATAATTTGAAAACTAAGTTTAAGACTTAGTATTTCAAATCAAGTTAAGCAATATAAAGAAAGGGGGAATAATACATGAAAAAGCTAGGTAAAAATAATATGGTTGAATCTAACACAATACAAGCATATTCGTACAAGTGTGGATGTTACTGTTATTGTGGATGTCAAGCATGGTATCACCCATCATCTGCAAGCAATGCAACAAAGGAAGCACTTAGTTATGCTGCAACACTTAATGAACATTAATTTTTATTAAACCAAAGGATGTTATTTATAATAACATCCTTTGGTTTAATACCTATAATATTTCAGGGAAGTTTTTAATGCTTTGAAATTTTAATAAACATAATAATTGTTTGTAAGATATCACCTAATTAGAATGGTATTTATTCTATAGTGGTTAAGAATCTTTCAATATATGATTTGAGAATTAAATGTTTCAAGTCTAAAATTAAGCTATACAGAAGGGGGGGATAACATATGAAGAAGTTACTTAAAAATAATGTGAATGAATCTAATACAATACAAGCATATATTGGACAATGTTCATGTAGATGCTATTGTGGCTGTCAAGCTTGGTATCATCCATCATCTGCAAGCCATGCAACAAAAGAAGCGCTTAGTTATGCGGAAACATATTTTGAGATCTAATTTATATTAGACAGAAAGAGGTTATTTATGAATAATCTCTTTCTGTTTAATTATTAGAGTAGAAATACTAATAAGTTAAGTATTATTTTAGGAGATTATATTTTTATTATGAAGATTGCGATAATTGATGATGGAGTTAATATATCAGATTTATATTTTGAGGAAATAGAACAAAACTTAATAGTAGATGATAGTTTGAAAATTTCAAGAAGGCAAGATGAATCAAATAAAATATCACATGGAACTGTTTGTGCAGCAATTATTAAAAAGTATGCTAAAGAGTCTAGTATTATTAGTATCAAGATTTTAGATGAAGTAACCAGAAGAGGAAATTGTAATAAGTTATGCAAAGCTATTGAATGGTGTTTGGAAAATGGCATTAATATAATTAATTTAAGTAATGGAAGTACATATTATGGTGATTTTGAAAAGTTAAGAAAGGTGTGCAATAAAGCATTTGACAGGGGAGTATATATTACTGCAGCTAAAAATAATAATGGTGCATTTACTATACCTGCATGTTTGCCAAATGTATTAGGTGCTAGATGTCAAAATGAAATTATTACAAGAATATTTTTTTATAATAGATATAAAAGAATACGTATGCAAAAAAATACATATGATGGAATTGAATTTTTGGTAAATAGTATACATAAACTTACTAAAAGGAATGGAGAGATATATTTTACTGAAAGATGTAACAGTTTTGCTAATGCTTATTTTACTGCGTGTGTACATAATGTTTTGAAAAAATATGAAAAGTCTGGTTTTTACGGTAAGACAACAAATAGATTCAATCTAATAAAATATAATATTGTTGGAAAAAGATTTTATAATAAAGAATGGTGCAATATATTAAGAGATGTAAGCTATCTAACACATGCTTATATCTTAGATATGTCAAAGAATATTTTTACTGATTATCTATTTTTTGATTTTAAATATTTAAATAGTTATTTAGAATTTACAAAAATAGATGATAATCAGTTTGATGTAATAATAATATTTGATAATTATAATAAAACTTATATAAAGAATATTCAAGATTGTATAAAAAGTAAAATAGATAATATTCGCTCCGTTGTTTTATGTGGAGCTGTATCCAATCAAATGAGAAGATTCCTTAATAAAAATAACATTATGTTTTGGTGCGAAGAAAATTATAACAAATTAGAGACTAAAAAGTATAAAAAAGCCAGTGTTCCTATTATATACTTTACAGGAGATAAAAAGAATGTCATAGGGATAATAAATGAAATTAAAAATTTATTTTGCTCAGATGGATACTATGCTATTAAGGCTTCGAGTTATGAATTTTCGTATTTATATGGATTTTATTATTTTTCTGAAGGAAAAGAATATTACAATTACTTACAAAATATTGAAAGCAAGTATTCTCCTGATATTATTCTTGTTGCAATAGATTATAATAGAGTTGAAATAGAAGATGATGTCTTAATAAAAGTTAATGATGACTTAAATTATGAAGTTATCGTCAATGCTAATGAAGAGATATATGCAGTTGATGCTAGTGAAGTATATGAAAGTATATTGAATTATTATTCTGTATAAAATTATACTTGGATATTCAGTTTTGTTAGTTATTAGAATTCATAAACAATAAGGTTAAGTCACAGTTGATAAATTTCAGTTATAGACAATAAGGTTGTATTAAAAGTTGTGAACTAAGAAAGGATTTTTTTAATTCACAACTTTTTTGTTATGCAAAAAAGAAAATGTTAAACATAGAAATTGCAAAAAGATAAAATGTGAAAAGAAATTAAGGGAATTTTGTTAGTTATTCAAAAAAAGAGTGGTTTTGTATAAAAATAGTCAATTAATTGGTGACATATTCCAATAATAGGTATATAATATAGTTGTAAGCAATAAGGAGAGGGGCAGGTGTGATGAGTATTGATGATGAAATAAAAAGCACGATTATAAATGAAGTTTTTCAATTGTTTTCACAAGAAAAGTTTCAAGAAGGTAGAATATTACTACATAGAATGTATTTAAAGTATTACAATAAAATTACTATTCTTCATACCAAGCGGATTTTGATTCACAACCTAGCGTGGGTTGAAGATGAGCTAGGAGAAGTTGATAGTGCTAAAATACATATTAAGATGATTAGAGACGAAATAGAAAATGACATCGATTATATATATAGCAATATGTTAGACTATTGTTTAATTTTAAATCTTTATTGTGAGATATTTAAAGATGAAATAAGTATTGATGAATATAAAGAAATTAATATTTTTATTGCTAATTATCATCATGAATCTGGAAGTATAGGAAGAGAATATATTTCATTAACTAATGTATATAAAGTTGATAAGAGATGGGATGACATTCTTTCATTAATTAAAACTTTAGTAGAATTTAATGAAAATGAATATTTTATAAATGAAATACTAGAAGAACTAGCAAAAAATGATATGGAAGCTTTTAATAAAGGAAAAAAGTTATTGAATGGAGGTGAGGGTAATGTTTAATTTATTATTTGGTTTAGTTGGTCTAGCAAAAGATATGTGGGGATAAATTTAAACCTAAATATCATAACAAATTAAGAGGATTAGGTATAAGAAGCCTAGTCCTTTTACTTTACATAAAATTAGCTAAAGGAATTGGTAGGTGAGAAGAATAAATATAAGGAAAGCTAATGAAATGGATGCAGAAAAGTTTTTAGATATGTTAAAACAATTAGATACAGAGACAAAATATATGTTATTTTGAAGAAGTTGGATTCAAAAAAGAAGGACTGAAGGAGAAGGCTATGATATATAAAATTAATAGGATTATGAATATAAGTGGTCACATTAATGATAAAATATTTGATTATTTGGACAAACAGTCTTATAATATTTTTGAATTAATGGAATAGTTACAATTTTATTGAAAAAAATGTATTTTTTTGAGGAAAGGCTCGTGATAATTTTATGCATAAAAGATTTTAATGAAGTAATTTAAAATAACAAAAACAAAGTATAAAATTTATTTATGTCTTAGTACATTAGGAGTATTAAAAATATGTCTTTTATGGCATATAGAGATAGCAGAAAGGGGAACAAAAAATGCTTCAAAAATTTATGGACATATTAATAGGGGAGCCTTTAGCAAATGAACAGGGGGCTCAAGAAAAATATAATGTTCCATTTGGACTAGCTATTATGGCAAGTGATGCGGTTTCATCTGTTGCTTATGCTGCAGAAGAAATTCTTTTGTACTTAGTTCCAGCAATAGGCCTATTAGCATACAACTGGTTAACATGGGTATCATTAGCTATAATAGGACTGCTTGTGATTCTTACAATTTCATATATTCAAATTATAAGAGCTTATCCACAAGGAGGAGGAGCTTATATTGTTGCAAAGGAAAATCTAGGGGTAAAACCAGGACTTATAGCTGGAAGTGCTTTATTAATAGATTATATTCTGACAGTTGCAGTAAGTGCTAGTGCAAGTGTAGCTGCCATAACTTCAGCTTTTCCTCAATTAGATTCATATAAAGTAGCAATAGTTATAATACTTATTGCAGTATTAACTATCCTGAATCTAAGGGGAATAAGTGAATCGTCTAGAATATTTAGTGTACCTACATATATTTTTATTTTTAGTATGATTTTTATGATTCTATATGGGTTATTTAAATATTTCATTTTAAATGTTCCTCCAAATCAATTGGTTGATCCAATTAAAAGTGGAGAAATGATGGAGAACTTAAGTATATTTCTAATTTTGAAGGCCTTTTCTTCAGGATGTTCTGCATTGACAGGACTTGAAGCTGTAAGTAATTCAGTACCTAACTTTAAGAAACCTTCACAGAAAAGTGCAAAAACTGTAATGATATTATTAACTTCTTTAATATTATTTATATTTGGAGGAACATCTTTTCTTGCTAGATTCTATCAAGCTGTTCCTCTGCAGGAAGGACCAACTGTAGTGTCACAACTTGCATATGGAGTATTTGGCAGTGGGATAATGTTTTATGTTATTCAGTTTAGTACAGCAATAATACTTTTAATGGCATGTAATACTGCTTTTACAGGTTTTCCTATGTTGATGTATGTAGTTGGAAAGGATGGATATGCACCTAGACAATTTACTATAAGAGGAAAGAGGCTAGGATTTACTTTTGGTATTTTAGCACTTTCTTGTGTGGCATGTTTCTTAGTATTTATATTCAAAGCAGATACACATCTTTTAATACCTCTCTATTCTGTTGGGGTATTTATATCATTTACACTGGCACAATCAGGAATGGTTATGCATTGGAAGAGTGCTAAGGAAGATGGCTGGAAATATCGTGCTTGTATTAATGGATTTGGAGCAATAGTTACTTTAATTACTACTGGAATTATTGCGTCCGAAAAGTTTTTTGATGGTGCTTGGATAGTTATTTTGCTTATACCTAGCATTATGTTTGTTATGTTAAAGGTTCATAAACATTATGAGCATGTTGCTTCAGGACTTAGAATTAGTGAAAGAGCTTTAAAAGAAGTGGATTTTAAAATAAAGTATTATCATTTAGTGATAGTACCTATAGCTAGCTTAAATAGGGCAACAATAGGAGCTCTGCAATATGCCCAAAGTATAAGCGATAATGTAATAGCATTAAATATTTCAACCGACAAAATAGCTATGGAAAAGTTAAAGTCTAAATGGGCATTGCTTGATACAGATATATTATTAGTATCTAAATATTCTCCTTATAGAGCAGTAGTAACGCCTATTTTAAATTACATAGATCAGATTTCAAAGGCGGCAATAGATAATGAAAGAATAACTGTAGTGTTACCAGAATTTGAAACTCATGAAAAGTGGGGAAGTATATTGCATAATCATACTGGTTTTTTCTTAAGAGAAAGTTTGCTTAGAAAAGATAAGATAGTAATTGCTACTTTTCCTTATCATTTAGGAGATGCAGAATAGAATAAAATGAAAAATATATAATAAAAAAACACTTTATAGGATAGATTAAAAAGTCTGCTTATTGAGTGTTTTTATTAAAGTATAGAACTCTGTAATGATACCAATTTTAGAGTATATAGATGAGATTGCTAAGGAAGTAAGAGAAAATATCTATATAAATCATTACATTTTATTGGATAATGAGATATAATTACTATATGGTATAAAAGGAGGGATATATGGAAAATAAGTTCAAAATTCTTATTTTGGTAGTTTTAGTAGTATTATTAAATTTAACAGCTTGTGAGGATAATACTAAAAATATAATAGATGAAAGAGTTAGTACAATTTCTAAAGTTAGATTAGAAGATTTAGATGATTATAAAGATACATGTGTTGGGAATAATAGTGCTATAGGAGATATATTGCAAAAGTTACCTGCAAATATTTATAATGATGGATTTTCCTTAAAGACTGAAAAAGAGCCATATGGAATAATGGTAAATTATGATGCCAATCATAGTTTGGGTAGAGAGGATTATAATGATTTTTGGAGTGATAAAAATCCAAGTGAGTTTTTAGAGAAAAATGCAGTAGTTCTTTTAGCTCTTATAAAAAATGTTGAAGAGATAGAGTTCAAGGTGAAAAATATTGAAGGGGAAGTCTATAAGTATAATAGAAAAGAATTAGAAAAAAAATATGGTGAGGATTTAAAAGAACTTTTAAAAGATCAAGCTTCATTTGAAAAAGTTTAAACAAATCTTTTTTGAATGCCCTACAATTTGAAGTGAAGAAATTCAAATTGTAGGGCACAGTTTATGTTATAATTTATGGTAAATGGGAAAATTATTTATATAAGTGTTGGAGGAATATCATGGATACTATAAAAACTATTTTATCTAGAAGAACCGTACGAAAGTTTAAACAAGATAAAATTGAAAGAAAAACCTTAGAAAGTTTGATTAATGGAGCTAGGTTAGCACCTTCAGGCGGAAATTTACAGCCATTGAAATACATAATTGTAGATAAGGAAGAGGAAGTTAAAAAAATATATGAAAATGTAGCTTGGGCTAAATATTTAGGAGAGAACTTTAAACAAAATGAAGATGAAAGACCAACTGCGTTTATTGCAGTTTTAGTAGATACAGATATAAAAAAGAATGGATATGAGATTGATTTAGGGGCTGCTGTAGAAAATATATTGCTAGGAGCTTATAGTGAAGGAATAGGTACTTGTTGGATGGGGGCAATTAATAAAAAAGAGATTAGTAAAATCTTAAGAATTCCAGATAGATTTTTATTAAATACAGTAATAGCTTTAGGGTATAAAGGGGAATTTCCTACAACTGTAGATACAGAAGATTCTATTATATATTATAAAGGTGAAGATGGAGAACTTTGCGTTCCAAAAAGAAAACTTGAAGATATAATTTTAGAATTTTAGAAAATAAGACTACTATATTTTTTGATTATAGTTACAAAAAAATATGGTAGTTTTATTTTTTTACTTCAAAAAAAGTTTTTATCCCTTAGACAAAGGTAAAACTTCAGAGTTAAAGAGGCTGGGTTTGTTCTTTTGTTTTATTATGATTGAATTTATACTAGATTGACACACTATTGAATTTTTTCTAGTATATAATGCAAGAATAGGACGGTTTGTATTATAATATAAAGATAACTTGCATAATTATGCATTGATAATTAGAGGTGATATGATTGGCAATAAAAATATATCTTGTAGAAGATGAAAAGAACTTAAACGTTTTACTTAAAAAATATTTAGAACTAGAAGGATATGAAGTGACAACCTTTTCTGAAGGAAGCTCTGCAATGAAAAGGATTAATGATATGCCGGATCTTTGGATATTAGATATAATGCTTCCGGATATAGATGGTTATGGACTTATAAAAGCAATAAAATCAAAAAATAAAAATACACCAGTTATATTTATGTCTGCAAGAAATGAAGAGCTTGATAGGGTTGTGGGTCTTGAACTTGGAAGTGATGATTATTTATCGAAACCTTTTTTGCCAAGGGAGCTTGTTATAAGAACTAATAAGCTTTTGGAAAGGCTGAAAATAAAGGAAATAAAAGAAGTGGTTAATGAAAAAGAATTTGAAGTAGAAGGGTATAAAATTAATAAAAAACAGAGAACAGTATTTGAAGATGGCCAAAAAGTTCAATTAACCAATAAAGAATTTGAACTACTAAATTATTTTATCGATAATAAAAATAATTTATTATCCAGAGAGCAGATTTTAATTACTGTTTGGGGAAATGATTATTTTGGCTCTGATAGAGTAGTTGATGATACTATTAGAAGACTTAGAAAAAAGATGGAAGGATTAATGATTGAAACTGTATATGGATATGGTTACAAGTTGGTTATAGTGTAATGAAAAAGTTAAAATTTAAGTCATTAACAATAAGAATATGGATTACATTCACAAGTGCAATATTAATAATTGTAACTTGCATTTCATTACTATATCTTTTTGCTTTTAGAAAAATCGATGAAAAATCTAAAGCCCATGATTTAATGGTATCCCATAATGCAGTATTGGAAAACGATGGTTTTGTTCAACCAAATAGATTTAATGAAGTTAAAAGTCTTAAAGATAGTAAGCATTTTATTTTAGAATTTAGGGATAATGTACCTAGGATAGCAGATATAAGTCCAGGAGGAGGATTACATCCAGTGCCACCTATAGGTGATGAAAATAGGGTTAAAGCATGGATGTGCGGATTTGCTAAAGAAGATAATATGGAGGCAGAAAAATTTAAAGAATCTTATGGCAATAGTAGTTATATATTTATAATAACTTCAATTAAGAGAGAAGGAGCTACAAAGGCTTATGTAATATCGTATGTTCCCAATAAGCAAGATTATAGCATAGTGTATACAATACTTATAATAGGGGCTATATTCATATTTATTGGATTTTTTATAGCAAGAGTAATTGCAAATTATATTTCGAGGCCACTTAAGGAACTTGAAGGTTATACTATGAAAATAGCTAATAAGGATTGGAAGGATGCTATAAGAATTGAAAGTGATGATGAAATTGGCAGATTGGCTGATTCTATGAATGCTATGAGAAAAGAATTAAAACGTGCTGATGAAGAAGAAAAGATGTTCTTACAGAGTATATCTCATGATTTAAAGACACCTGTTATGGTAATTATGAGCCATGCAGATGCAATAATAGATGGTGTTTATGTAGAGTCAGTTGAAAAAACCGCTGAAATTATAAGAGATGAAGCAATTAACCTTGAAAAAAAAATTAGACAAATACTTTATCTAAATACACTTAATTATGTTATGGAAAGCAATAAGGAAGTTTCAGAAATTAATTTGAAAAATTTATTATTACATATAGTTAGTAGATTTGAAGTTGTCAATAGTAAAATAGAATGGGATTTAGATATAGAGGATGCAGTTATTTATGGAAATGTAGATCAAATACAAGTTTCTATTGAAAACATAATAGAAAATGGATTAAGATACGTTAAAAATATAATTGCCATAAATTTGAAAAAGGATGAGTCTTTTGTTGTATTAGAAATATATAATGATGGACCTAATATAAATAACCAACATATAGAACATATTTTTGATAATATGTATAAAGATAAAACAGGAAATTTTGGGCTTGGGCTAGCTATTACTAAAAAAGTTATAAATTATTATGGTGGAGAAATAAAAGCTGTAAATAGAGAAAATGGTGTAAGTTTTATAATTGAACTACCTATAGTAAAAAAAACAACTAGCATGTAATTATGCTGGTTGTTTTTTATATCTTGTTAGTTGGGGTTAAATTTAAAATGATTTATTCGTAGATAATGAATAGAATTTTAGCTTTGTACATCTGAATTTTGAATTATTTAAAGTAAAACTACACCTAGTGTGTCAGTATAAGTAATTTAGTGGAATAAAGAGAATTAAAGAGAACTATAAGAATTATTAGTAAATATGGAGACTTGATCTATAGGCCAAAGAAATATATATGTTAAGATAGAGTTCGTCCTAGGGAGACATGAAAAACGTAAATTTGAATTGATGATTCAAAAAAAGTTGACATGTAGTAAATAGGGTGATATGATAAGAAGGTCGCTTGAGGGCGATAAAGAAAATGGTCTTTGAAAATTGAACAGATATAAATAAGTTAAAAACCAGCAATTCTTTTAGAGTAAGTTTTTTGA
>NZ_SULK01000070.1:0-676 GCF_007115085.1 Clostridium sp. HBUAS56017
ATTTGCTAAAAATTCATTGTAAAGTCTTAATTTAAATCCATTTTAAATCCAAAGTAATATTATTATATGAGATTTAATTAATATTAACTCCATTTTAATAGTTCTAATGTATCAACTGCTTTTTGTTTTTCTTTTTTCATAATATGTGTGTAAGTACTAGCGGTGACATCAATATTTGCATGACCAAGTAATTTAGATATAGTTAATAGTGGTTTGTCATTTTCAAATTGCAATGTAGCATAAGTATGTCTAAGAGCATGAAATTTCTTATGCTTAACTTTACATTTCTTTAAAAAGTAAATCCAACTTTTTTCAATATTACCTGCATCAATCAAATTACCATTGTCGGTTAAAAAAATAATATCTTCATTTTCAGTATTATAACTTGTGGCACAATCAACAATATCTTTCTTTTCTCTCCTTCTTCACCAAATACATAAGAAGTGACAACATTTCTTCTAATAAGTATCTCATTACTTTTGTAGTCAATATCACTTTCTTTTAAACCAAGAATTCCTCCTCTACGCATACCTGTAGCATAGGAAATTAAAGATATATATCTTATTTTTGTATCTTCATTCTGTTTTAATATTAATTTCATTTCATCAGTTGTAAAAATAGGTAATGTCTTATTTTCTCTTAGAACCGTATCCTTTGGAATTATTATTTTTTTCCA
>NZ_SULK01000071.1:0-575 GCF_007115085.1 Clostridium sp. HBUAS56017
ATGAAATTATTTAGAGCAAAAAATAAATAACATTTAAAGGGATTATGAGGTTAAGTGTATTTTTAGTTGAATTTACATTTAACCTTTTTCTATTGGAGTTTAAATGTAAGGTATGGTTATAACTGTTTTTTTGATATATGGGTGATAAAATATTACTACAATGAGTTAAATGAATTAATTAATTTTAACAACAGGATCTTTAGCTTCAACAGTAGGAGTAAAGAATCCTTATAGATATAGGGGATATAGGTATGACGCTGAGACAGGATTATATTATTTAAAAGGAAACTCGACTCACATTCGTTCGCTGAGTAAGTTCGTCTTGCCAAATCGTAGATTTGGAGTCTCACTTACAATTCTGATTGGGGTAGGTTTATAAAGTGAAACTTTTCAGGTGGAGTTTTTAACTCCAGCTGAATTTAGTTGAACTTATCCAGAAGCGTGCAGATGTTAACTGCCACTTGTAGAAGTGGGAGTGTTACAGATGCTAGCTATCGGATAAATGCAGATGGTATAATAGGAAAAACAGGTGATTTGTTAGGACATAATTTATTTGCTTATTGTAAGAACAATCC
>NZ_SULK01000072.1:0-260 GCF_007115085.1 Clostridium sp. HBUAS56017
CTTGACTAGTAAAGAAAAAAATCTTAAAATAGGTTTTCTTCTCGAAAGAATGGTTTTAACTTTCTGTTCAATTTTGAGAGATCAAGTAGATCTTTTAAGTTATATGGGGGTATAGCTCAGTTGGGAGAGCACCTGCCTTGCACGCAGGGGGTCAAGAGTTCGAATCTCTTTATCTCCACCATTGTTCTTTGAAAATTGCACATAGTATATTGTTTGTATAAATACAACAAGCCAAGAAATATTCTTTGTATATTTAATAG
>NZ_SULK01000072.1:346-573 GCF_007115085.1 Clostridium sp. HBUAS56017
TAATGTAAAGTTAAAACTGAGCGGAGTTAGGACCAAAGAGTGCAAGGAGACAAGGGCGAAGTGCATGGAGCATACTTCAGGTATGTGAGTACACGTAGCACGCAGGCGACGTAGCAATCTGCAGAAATAACGCCGCGAAGATGATAGGTCAAGCTACAAAGGGCGCATGGTGAATGCCTTGGCATCAGGAGCCGATGAAGGACGTGATAAGCTGCGATAAGCTTCGG
>NZ_SULK01000073.1:0-475 GCF_007115085.1 Clostridium sp. HBUAS56017
CTTCATTTAAAATTATTCCAAACTTTTTTAATGCTGATAATTCTTTTATTTCTCCAGCTCCAACAAATAATGATGCTACATTCATTACTACGTCAGTTACAAATTTTAGAGCTGAATATGGATTCCCATTTACTACCTCTGTATCAATACTTTTTTTAATACTCTCCCATATTGAATTAAAAAAATCCTCTTGAATCTTATATTGCTCTTTTGTAACTGGGTTGATTATTGCTCCTATTTTCATTATGAAATCAAGGTTCTCTTCTAATGTTCCTGATGGATCTGTCATAAGACCTTCAATTTCATATTTTAAAAAGCCAAAAATATCTGATACTAACCCGATAGTCATATCCTTTACGAATTTTAAAATACCATCATCAATTCCCTCAATTATTTGAAATGGCAAGAACAACTTGCTAAGTATTGGATAATCCTTGTTAAATTCGGCAAAAAATTCTTTCTTTTTTTCAAAGTA
>NZ_SULK01000074.1:0-448 GCF_007115085.1 Clostridium sp. HBUAS56017
TATTTAAAGATTTGCTTAAGATAGGGCTGTTGGAGATTCTCCAATAGCCTTTTCTTGTATTTGCATACTCCCATGCTTTGTATTTATTAACTCCTAGCTTTACTAGATTTCTCTGTTTAGTGCTAATCTTCTTCCATTGTTTCCATATGCAAGCTCTTAGTCTTCTCCTAATCCATTGGTCTAGTTGCGCTAGCTTCGCTTTCGCGTTAGCTATTCCATAATAATTAATCCACCCTCTCATTATTTGATTTAATTTCTCCAACCTATATTCAATACTAATTCCTGTATTTCTATTAGTATAAAATTTAATCTTATCTTTAAATCTCTTTACTGACTTTTCGTGAATTCTTATTTCGGCTCCGCTTTTCGCAAAATAGAATGAAAATCCTAAGAATTTTCTTCTAGATACAAAGTCTACTGCACTTTTACTCTTATTTACTTTAAGTTT
>NZ_SULK01000075.1:0-408 GCF_007115085.1 Clostridium sp. HBUAS56017
TAACTCAATTTGTTCTTTGAAAATTGCACATAGTATATTGTTTGTATAAATACAACAAGCCAAGAAATATTCTTTGTATATTTAAACTAGTTTTACTTTGAAAGTGAAAACTAAATATATTATTAATATTTTATTTTTTTGCAGTTTTTTATTGTTAAGGAAAAAAGTATAATTAAATTTAGTAGAAACCATCAAAAGTTAAAACTGAGTGGCGTTAGGTCCGAAGAGTGCAAGGAGCCAAGTGGGTAATGCACGGAGCGTACTTTGTACGTGAGTACATGGAGCACGTAGGCGACGCAGCAATCTGAAGGAATAACGACACGAAGATAGGTCAAGCTACAAAGGGCGCATGGTGAATGCCTTGGCATCAGGAGCCGATGAAGGACGTGATAAGCTGCGATAAGCTTC
>NZ_SULK01000076.1:0-379 GCF_007115085.1 Clostridium sp. HBUAS56017
TACTTGACTAGTAAAGAAAAAAATCTTAAAATAGGTTTTCTTCTCGAAAGAATGGTTTTAACTTTCTGTTCAATTTTGAGAGATCTCAGTAATTGATTTCTCAAATTAATGTGGGGGTATAGCTCAGTTGGGAGAGCACCTGCCTTGCACGCAGGGGGTCAAGAGTTCGAATCTCTTTATCTCCACCACATGGGTCTATAGCTCAGCTGGTTAGAGCGCACGCCTGATAAGCGTGAGGTCGATGGTTCGAGTCCATTTAGACCCACCATTGTTCTTTGAAAATTGCACATAGTATATATTGTTTGTATAAATACAACAAGCCAAGAAATATTCTTTGTATATTTAATAGACTAGTTTCAGTTATTTATAATAACGAAAC
>NZ_SULK01000077.1:0-375 GCF_007115085.1 Clostridium sp. HBUAS56017
ACCCATCACCAGTAAGGCGAGTAGAAATACCTAAAGCCGATGGTGGTGTTAGATTATTAGGGATTCCAACAGTACAAGATAGACTAATACAACAAGCAATTGCTCAAGTTATATCTAAAATATATGAACCATCATTTTCAGAGAATAGTTTTGGATTCCGACCTCGTAGAGGAGCAAAGGACGCAATAACAAAATCAAAACAATATATAAATGAAGGAAATAGATGGGTCATAGACATGGATTTAGAGAAATTCTTTGATAAAGTCAATCATGATATCCTCATGAGTAAACTAGAAAAGAAGATAAAAGACAAACGATTATTATCACTAATAAGAAAATACTTAAAAAGTGGAATTCTTATTAATGGCGTTTCAG
>NZ_SULK01000078.1:0-362 GCF_007115085.1 Clostridium sp. HBUAS56017
ATAAAAAGTTTAATCTACTCAAAAAACTTACTCTAAAAGAATTGCTGGTTTTTAACTTATTTTATATCTGTTCAATTTTCAAAGACCATTTTGTTTGTCGCCCTCAAGCGACTTTCTTATCTTATCACCTCAGCAAATCCTTGTCAACAACTTTTTTCGTTTTATTTTTCACTACTTCAGCTGTTTTGTTTTTGCCTCGACAACGAAACTAATCTTACCACATACTTAACTTATTCAGTATACATAATTCTACAAATTTCAGTTTTACCACTTAAATAATCAAATTTGCTTAAATATATAAAGTATTTCATATATTGATATGCTAGGATCAGTTTTTTTACTTTTTATGAATATTCTTTATA
>NZ_SULK01000079.1:0-336 GCF_007115085.1 Clostridium sp. HBUAS56017
GAAATTAAGTGATGGATTAGATGGAATGAAAAAAAGCCTAAATAATTTATCAAAGGATATAGCAATGGAAGAAAAGAAAAAGAAATAGAGGAGCAAAAGAAAAATACACGGTGGGAGAAAAGAATGGGGAAAATAGAGTTTGATAGAGAAGATTTAGCAAAAAAATCTAGAGAGCTTATGAATTTAAAAAGAGATATTAATAATATATTATCAGGTACTAAAGGAACAGATAAGGTATTAAATCGTGCAAGTAAAGTAAGCACAATGATTCAAAAGAGAAAGTTGCAAGAATTACAGAATTACGCTTATAATATTGTAAAAGAATTTGATAAGTTA
>NZ_SULK01000008.1:0-21802 GCF_007115085.1 Clostridium sp. HBUAS56017
CTAATGAACCGCCGTATACCGAACGGTACGTACGGTGGTGTGAGAGGTCGGTAGATAAAATAATTATCTACCTCCTACTCGATTAATTACTATAAAAAGATGAAATTTTAAAAGAGCCATCTATTGTTCGCTGACAAATTAGTTGAATAGTCAGTTGAGATTTAAAAGAGTCATTTTTGTCTTTAATAAACTTTTCAAAATTCAATTTCCATCTCATAGAAGATATGTTGCCTTCATTATCTATATTTTCATCATAAAAGAAACCATTTTGAAAGCTATAAGTGTTATGTTCTTTATCTAAATTCCAGAGTAGAGCTAATTCATTCTCTGACATACCTTCTTTAAAAATATTTGGTATTGCATCTACTTCATAATCTTTTTGAATTAAATTTATAAAATCTTGTATAATATCTATGCTATGAGGTGTTTTTGTATCTTTTGTAATATCCAAGAGTTTATTGTTGATTATCATGAAAGATGTAAAAGAGGAAGTGCTGTCAAAGGAATTGACATTATACACCTCAGGAGTTTTATTACAATTTGAATTTATAATTCCCAAAATATTTTTTTCACTTGTTAATATGTTCTTGAAATTGCCATTTTCCCAAGTGAATATATAATTAATGTTTTTTTTATCTTTAGTGCCTTGGACAATTATTTGAGGACAGGTTCCTCTTCCTAAGTTCTTAACATATAAGGATATTGGCCAATAAGAAGAATTAGAGGCTAAAATATTATTATTGCAAAAATTACTTAAATAATAAGTCTTATTATTTGAAGTGATTTGGACATCGCTAAAACCATTTTTAGAGATAACTGATAACGTGTCTTTTTTTCCATCTCCAGTTAAATCAATTTGGTTATTTTTATCTATATTTATTGGGTTAAAGACATCAGCAAATTTTGAAGAGTTATCAGGGATTAGTAACAAAAACATCATAATTGTGTAAATAAGTAAAATAGAAAAGTAGAGAATTTGTTTTTTAGATATAATAATTAATTTCATTAATAAATCACCTCCATAATTTATATGAAATGATTTATAAGAATATAATTTAACTATTGTAAAACAGATAATAATAAATAAAGATTGCCATATAGGCAATCTTTATTTATTACAACTTGGACATACTCCATAAAAATAAATTTTATTAGAGAGTACCTTGAAATTTGTATGTTTACTTGCTTCAATGTTTAAGTGGTCTAACTCAAAAGAAGTAAAATCTTCAACTTTACCACAATTTATACATTGTATATGAGGATGTGAAGCTACATTTCCATCATACCTAAAGTTCCCTTCACCCACATTAATTTCTTGAATTAAATCTACCTCAACTAGAGTTTTTAAAGCTTTGTAAACAGTAGCTAGACTCATTGTAGGATATTCAGGTTGAAGATCATTATAAATTTTTTCAGCTGATGGATGAGCTGTGGTTTGCATAAGGTATTTATATACAGCTAATCTTTGAGGAGTAAGCTTTAATTTCTTTTCTTTAAATATAGCAGTTATAGTATCCATTAAATACATTCCTTCCATTATAGTATAATTTATTATAGTTTATGGGATAAGAAAAGTCAATTGTTATTCATAGAGTGTTGTAACTAAATAATAATTGCTATTAAATTTTACAAGAAAATGAATATCGATAAATCATTGATTTTGTAATAAAATGGTGCTAAACTTTAATAAGAGAGTAAGCAAGGAGGAATCAATATGGCAAAATATAAAGTTGGAGAACAATTGATAATAGTAAATGATCCTAGTGAAGAAAAAGGAAAGCTAAAGGAATTAACACATTTAACTGTAGAGGATGATTATGCACAGTTTTCTTGGGGTATAAAGATACTTAATGTTGAATATGATAAGCCAAATGTAACATTAACATATAGAAACTTCAAAGGACAAAAGAATAAGGTTTTTGCTATTTGTTCAGATATAGAGAACTTTGATCAAGAAAAAGTTTTAGAAAAAGCTTTATTAAAGGCTTTCCAAAATGAAATTATTGATATATCAGTTTTTAAGAATACTAGCATAGAAAGATAGAAGGTTTACAACCTTCTTTTTTTGTTTTATTACTTTTTTATTATAAACAGATTATTACCTTTATGTTTTAATAAATCTATAATATAATGAAAGAAATAGTAAACTATAAAATGGTAACAATTTAAATTAGCTTTGACTATGGATAAACAAGAGGGAATAACAGAGTTTACTTAAAATGAGTAGTTGTATAAAATATGTCATAATTAATTATGAGGAATTTAAAGGGTGAGGATTTTATGAGTAAATGTCCATTTTGGTCAACTGGGAAAGAAAAAGTAGAATGTTATGGAGAATGTCCAATGAATAGATTTTTCGCTATAGAGGACAATTGTCCTTTTAAAGAATATCTATCGAATAGTAAAATTTCTTTTAAAGAGATTGGTGATTATGAATACTCTTTTGATGATGAACCAGAAATTGATTTTATTTCTGAAATGACAAAATAGTAATTTTAAAAGAATAGAGAATTTAAATAAGGCATAAAAACTACAGATTTAGGGGATTTGTAATTTTTATGCCTTGGTTTCTCTATAAGTAGAATCCTTGATGATTTACTTATAGATGTTACTATATTTATGAAGTAGATCTTGCTTTAAATTCCATAGCTTGTCTGATAAGTCAACATAATAAGTATGAGGATTTTCAAATCTAAGAACTTCTGGCCAAATTTTTTCTGTTTCCTTTTTAGCAAATTCTTTAATTTCTAAAACAGTAGGACTATTATAAACTAGTTGGCCTTCTTTAAATATAGGAATTAATAAATCTTTGGTGTAGAAATTGGTGAGTTTTTTTCTTTTCCAAGTGTGAACAGGATTAAATAGTTCTAAAACTTCATTTTCATTAATTTCTTCATCATGTAATGTCAAAACGTCAGCTAAAGCCATATGATTTTCTTTATCGAATATTCTTACTACCTTTTTAAATCCTGGATTAGTTATTTTTTCATCATTTTCACTTATTTTAATTTTAGGAATTATAGAGCCATCTTTTTCAATAGCAGAAAGCTTATAAACTCCACCAAAAACAGGTTCTGATTTAGCTGTAATTAATCTTTCACCAACTCCAAATGAATCTATGCAAGCGCCTTGTTCTAATACATCCCTTATTATATACTCATCCAAAGAATTTGAGATGACTATTTTACAATCAGTATATCCTGCATCATCTAGCATTTTTCTACAACGTTTAGTTAGATAAGTTATATCTCCAGAGTCTATCCTAATACCTGCAGGCCTAATCCCTTGTGGTTTTAGTATCTCGTCAAATACTTTTATTGCATTAGGTAATCCAGATTTTATTACATTATAAGTATCAATAAGTAGTACACAGTTATCTGGATAAATTTCAGCCCATGATCTGAAAGCTTCGTATTCAGTATCAAACAGTTGCACCCAACTATGAGCCATTGTACCTACGGCAGGTATGTTGAATAGCTTGTCTGAAATAGTACAAGCAGTTGAACTACAGCCTCCTATAACAGCAGCTCTGGCACCGTAAATTGCACCATCATATCCTTGGGCTCTTCTTGAACCAAATTCCATAACAGGACGCTCGTTTGCTGCTCTACAAATTCTATTTGCTTTAGTAGCTATTAATGTTTGATGGTTTACAGTTAATAGAATCATAGTTTCAACAAATTGTGCTTGTATAATTGGGCCTCGCACGGTAACTAAAGGCTCATTTGGAAAAACAGGATTTCCTTCTGGAACTGCCCAAACATCACATGAAAATTTGAAGTTTTTTAAATAAGTTAAAAATTCTTCAGAAAACATATTTTTATTTCTTAAATATTTTATATCATCATCTGAGAAGGCTAATGAACTAAGATATTCAATTAACTCTTCAACTCCTGCCATTATACAGTATCCGCCACCATCAGGTACTCTTCTAAAAAACATATCAAAGTATGCTATCCTATCTTGAAGCCCTTTTTCAAGATATCCATTTCCCATAGTTAATTCATAGAAGTCAACAAGCATTGTTAGATTTCTATCATTGTGTACATCAAATGAGTAAATATTGTTCATCTTAATCTCCTCTTTCAAAATAAATACTTATGCCTATTGTACCTCTATGAGAAAATTATTACAATGATAAGTGGAAGTCTCAATTTTATGTTTGGTTATTCTAATTTATATAGTGAGGAAATGTTGACGGAGTTTTAGTTTAATTAAATAAGGTAATACTTCAATAATAGGAGGATTATTATGAAGTTAGATAAATATCAGTTAAAAGCAGTGAAGGCAAAAGAAAGAAATATACTAGTAGTTGCAGCACCGGGTTCTGGAAAGACAACAGTAATAATTAATAGAATAAATTATTTAGTTAAAGATTTATCTATAAATGAAGGTAACATAATAGTCTTAACATTTACTAAAGCTGCAGCGCTAAACATGAAAAATAGATATTTAGATAGGTTTAAAAGAGATAGAAGTCCTTTCTTTGGTACATTTCATGGATTGTTTTATAAGATTTTATTAAGGGAAGGGCATAAGATAAATATAATTCAAGGATACATGGCTAATAAGATTGTAGAAGGTGTACTCAAGAAGTATTCAGATGATGTAAGTGAAGATAAAATTAAAGAAGCTATAAATAATATATCTTTATTTAAAACATCAGGCATGTCTATAGAAGCGTTTAAACCATCTATAACAAAAGAAATATTCATAGAATGTTATAATAAATATAAAATTTATAAAGAAGAAAATAATCTTATGGATTTTGATGACTTAGCAATTATAACTTTAGATCTAATGAGAAGAAATGAAAGACTAAGAGAAGGTTATAAGGAGTTATTCAAATATGTATTGGTAGATGAATTTCAAGATTGTGATGAACTTCAAATAGAGTTTTTAAAAATGATGAATGATACTAATTCATTATTTGCAGTTGGAGATGAAGATCAGTGTATTTATTCATTTAGAGGGTCAAAGCCAGAATATATGGTTACTTTTGATAAGATATTTAAAGGCGGAAGAAAGTATTATCTTTCAAAAAATTATAGAAGTAATAAAAATATAATTCAGGCTTCGAAAAAAGTAATAGCTTGCAATAATGAAAGAAATAATAAAGAGATTTTTGCAAATAAGGAAACAGAGGGAATAATAAATTGTGTAGCTCCGTATGATGAAAGAATTCAAGGGGAAGAGATATATAGATGTATAAAAGATCTTGAAGCAAGCGGAGAATATACCTATAGTGATAACATAATTCTTTATAGAACCAATATGGAATCAATGAGTATAGTAGATGCATTTATAAGATATAAAATTCCTTTTACAATGCTTGATAAAGAGTTTAATTTTTTTAATCATTTTATATGTAGAGATTTGATAGCTTACTTATCATTAGCAAATAATCCTTATGATAGGGAAGCGTTTATAAATATAATAAATAAACCATTTAGATATATAAGTAAAACTGCCTTAGCATATGTAAGAGAGTATAAGGAAGAAAAAAATCCTTTTGATATATTAATAAACAAAACAGATACGCCTCCTTTTCAAAAGAAAAAGTTAGATGAACTTAAGAGTGATTTTAATTATCTAAAAAAGTCTTCATTAAGTAGTAGTATTCAATTTATAATAACTGATTTAGGGTATATTGATTATTTAAAGGCATATGCTGAAAAGTTTAAAAGTAATTTTGAAGATTTAGAGGATATACTGGAGGAATTCAAAACTTCTGCAGTAGCTTTTAGAAGTATTCAAGAATTTTTTGTACATATAGATGAGGTAAGCAAAAAGCTTGAAGAAAGTAAGAAAAGTAGAAATGAAGATAGAGTGTTATTAAGCACTATTCATGGAGTGAAGGGAATGGAATTTAAGAATGTCTTTATGATTAATTGTAATGAAGATACAATCCCTCATGCGTCTGGTAAGGAAAATAATTTGGAAGAGGAAAGAAGACTTTTTTATGTTGGTATGACTAGAGCAATAGACAATTTATATCTTTTTGTACCTAAAATGAGAAAGGGGAAGTTTAAGGAAGCTTCTAGATTTATCATAGAAGGTGGATTTATTGAAGAAAGCAATTCACAACATAGTTTAAAGAAAGGAACAGAAGTGCACCATAGAACTTTTGGAAGTGGAAGAGTTGATGAGGTTAATGGTGATGAAGTTAAAATTAAGTTTGATGATGGAATAATGAGAAAGTTTTCAGGAAATGTTCTTATGAATAATGGATTAATTATGGTAATCCAATGAATCAAGTTACAATAAAGTAGAAAAAAATAATTATTGAGATAAATAGTGAGGTGATACTTAATGAGTATAAAAATTAATATACCTGAGGATGTAAATCTCATCTTAAAGACATTACAAAATAATGGTTATGAAGCATATATAGTTGGCGGATGCGTTAGGGACAGTATTTTAAATAGATCGGTTAATGATTGGGATATAACTACATCAGCAAGGCCCGAGGAAATAATAAAGTTATTTGAAAAGATTATTCCAACAGGATTACAACATGGAACTGTTACTGTCATGATTAATGATGAGGGATATGAAGTGACCACTTTTAGGAAAGATGGAGAGTATGAAGATAGTAGACATCCTAGTAAAGTAGAGTATGTAACTTCAATTTTACTAGATTTATCACGTAGAGATTTTACTATAAATTCGATGGCTTATAACGATGCAGTTGGTTTAGTAGATCCTTTTGAAGGTATAAAAGATCTAAAAAATAAATTAATCAGGTGTGTTGGGAGGGCTAAGGATAGATTTAGTGAAGATGCCTTAAGAATGTTAAGAGCACTAAGATTTTCAGCACAATTAGATTTTGATATTGACTTTGAAATTACAGAAGCTTCTAAAGAGTTACATGAAAGCTTAAATAAAATTTCGGTAGAGAGAATTCGAGAAGAATTTAATAAAATTCTAATTAGTAATAGTGAAAAACTAGAAATAGGATATGTTTTTAAATTAACAGAGTGCTGGGTGTCAGAGTTAAATGGATTAGAGGAGTTTAGCCAAGATAATCCGAATCATGTTTATTCTTTATTTGATCATACACTTAAGTCTACTAAATTAGTAGAAAATACATTGCATTTAAAATTAACGATGCTATTACATGATTTAGGAAAAGTTAATACAAAGACTATAGATGATGCCGGAATAGCTCACTATTATGGACATCCTAATGAATCAGCTAAAATTGCTGAAAAAATATTGAAGAGGCTAAAATATGATAATGATACTATAGAAAAAGTTTTAACTTTAGTGAAGTATCATGATTCAGAACTAAGAAGTAGGAAAAGTGTTAAAAAAATGTTGAATAGAATAGGAGAGGAGTTATTAAGAGATTTAATTAAGGTAAAGTGGGCAGATATATTATCACAAAATTTAGTATATGCTAAAGATAGACTTACAAACTTAGTTAATGTAGAACAGAAACTGAATGAAATTCTTGAAGCAAAAGAATGCTTTTGTATAAAAGATCTAGCCATCAATGGCAGTGATTTAATTAATTTAGGAGTAAAGCCAGGAAAAGAAATAGGAGTGTTGCTTAATATATTGTTAGATAAGGTAATAGAAGATAATAGTTTAAATAACAAAGAATTTTTGATAGAAATTTATAAAAAAATTATTTAGAAAATAAAGAAGAATGGCGTATATAGGGGGGCACCATTCTTCTTTATTGCATTATTTAATTCTAGGGGAACAAATAATGATTAACTACTATGGCTTTATTATATAAGGATATTGTGGGAATATAATGTTTATATTATGTGAATAAAATGTGAAATGAATAAAATATTTAAAAGTAGAAGTAATTAAGTTCTTCTTTTTTATTAATTTGTTAACAATTCTTTTGGAGAATTTAGTATAAAAAAACAACTCCTTCTTATAATAAATTATTCTTGTTAAGAAGAAGTTGTCTTTATTAAGTTTACACAAGATTTAGTACAACGATTTATATCTAAATTATTTTCAGTATAATCTGCTATTAAAAATCAACAGTACGTGTATTTATTGTTTTACAGCCAGCATTTGTATATTTAACACCTGTCACAACTATACCATCAGTGTATACTGTAACGTGATATCCTTCAGGCCCATTGCTATCAACTTCTCCAATTGAAGGAACACTAAAAATTTGAGATGATGAATCACCTAAAGAATAGAAATTATCAAAATTCCATACATCATTATTACTAAATTGTTTATGAGTATGTCCAGTGAACATTACAATTTCAGGATGACCACTTAGTGCACTTTTAATAACATTACTGTTATTTGGATAGATGTATCCCCAAGAATCAAAATTAGATCCATAAGTTGTATCATATACAGGTTGATGTGAGAAAATAAACATAGGTTTTCTACCTTTGGCTGTTTTACTTCCTTCGTAAGTATTATCTCCAATAAATGAAGTTAACCAGTTTAATTGATTACTAGAAAGACTTGAAGAACATGGATTAACAGGTATTTCGTCAGTTCCTAAGAATGCAAGTCTATCATTTTTGCTATTAATGTATTGTGAATCATATGAGTTATTACGTTGAAAATTTGTTACTATACCTCTAGTATCTAGAGAACTTTGAATATCATTTATTCTGCTATTAAATAAGTTAAGACCGTAACTATAAGGTCCTAATGTATATGGGCTGCTTTCGGATGCATATTCATGATTACCAATATTAAAATATACAAATGGAAGATCATTTTTGCAGTTTTTCACAATTCTCTTCAATTCATCATAATTTTCAGTTTTAGAATTATCAACTACATCACCATTAATTACTATACACTGCTCATTTTTGTAGTAACTGGAATTTTTCATAGAATATTTTATAGCATTGAAGGTAGTTTCTAACTTCGTAGAAGTATCCCAGGACTTATCAGCGCCTATATGCGTATCAGAAATAACGTCGAATGAGTATGCTGCACTTGCAGAAATTGATGTTGCAGAAATTAATCCTATAGTAGAGATAGTTGCAATTAAAGTTTTTAAAAACATTTTTTTATTTTTCATAGATTACCCCCTAATTATTATAAGTGATTAGAATACACTTACTTAATATTGAAATTATATAACAATAATAAAAAAATGTCAAATCATGGCACAAAGGGTTGGGAATAGAGCTAAGTAAGATAATAAGGAATAATAAGTTAAATAATATAGAAATATTATTAGAACTTGCTAAAATTATGATTTAGTGGAGGCATAATGTTCGAAAAAATAATTATTCATTATATTCAAGAATACAAAATGGGAAGTGTTTGTGATAAAATTAAATGAAATATATTCTATAGATAATAATAATATGACAAAAAATTAAAAAAGAAGGATAATGAGTAGTATGAAAAGAGTAGGCGAAGTTTTTAGTGATTATAAAATGTATGGAAACATAAATACTGCCGTTATAGAATCTGTAGCTATACGAAAGAGAACTAGAATTTTAGAAATGGAAATTAGTTCAGGCAATTATATTGAAATAGAAGAAATTGATAAACTGAGTAAATTTATAAAGGAAAAATTTCAATTAAATGATTCTAGAATAACTGTAAAATATTCAGATGGAATAACTGTAAAACCTATTGAAGAAGAGTTGAAAAACATTGTACTTTATATGGCGAAAAAGCATCCAGTATTAAAGGCTGCAGTGAATAATAGTGAATATGAAGTAGAGGGAAGTAATATTAACTTCAATTTTAGAATTCCAATAGCAAATTTTTTCAAAACTATGGAATATGATAAAAAAATTCATAATGTTATAAAAAATATGTATGGCAAAACTTATAATATAAATTTTATTGATAAAGTAAGCGTTGAAGATATAGCAAGGATGGAAGAAGATAAACGTGCAAATGAGATGGAGTATATAAAAAATGAGATCAAAAATATACAAAATATTAATGCAGCTGTTGAACAATCTAAAAAAGTTGAAGAAAATAATCAGGAAACAAAAGGTAAAGGAGATAGTAAAAAAGGAAATCCATTCTTGATTTTGGGGAGAAGTGCAAATATTAAAGATCCTGTAGTAAAAATAATCCATATTACACCAAACGAAGGAAGAGTAGTAATAGAAGGAGAAATATCTAATATAGAAGCAAAGGAATTAAGAAGTGGAAAAACATTGATTTCTTTTGATTTATATGATGGATCAAGTTCTTTAACTTGTAAGGTGTTTTGCAAGCCTGGTGAAGAAGTAGAAGTGTTATCTAGACTTAAAAAGGCGAAAGGGGTTAAGCTTGCTGGAAATGCAGGGTATAGCAATTTCTCTCATGAAGTTGAACTTATTGCAAATATTGTAATTGAAACAGATGGAATTAAGAGAGTTAAAAGGCAAGATAATTCAGAGGTGAAGAGGGTAGAACTTCACATGCATACACAAATGAGTCAGATGGATGCCATGTCTAGTGCTACTGATTTGATTAAAAGGGCTATGAGCTGGGGAATGAAGTCTATTGCCATAACAGATCATGGAGTTGTACAGTCATTTCCTGAAGCACACAAGCTACTTGGAAGAGATAACAAAGATATGAAAGTAATATATGGGGTGGAAGCTTATTTAGCACCTGATAAAAAGCCATCTACAACCAATATAAAAGGTCAAAGCATTGATACTACATATTGTGTTCTAGATTTAGAAACTACGGGATTTTCCCCAGTAACAGAAAAAATTACTGAAATAGGTGTTATGAAAGTCAAGGATGGAAAGGTTATAGATAAATTTAGCTGTTTTGTAAATCCTCAAAAGCCAATTCCTGCAAGGGTTATAGAGGTTACTAATATAACTGATGATATGGTAAGTGATGCGGAAACTATAGAACAGGTATTTCCTAAACTTTTGGATTTTATTAAAGATACTGTTTTAGTTGCTCATAATGCTGAATTTGATATTAATTTTCTAAAACATAATGCAAGGGTTTTAGGATACGATTTTGATTTTACTTATATGGATACATTATCACTAGCACAGGAAATTTTTCCGGATTTTAAAACTTATAAATTAGGGAGAATTGCTAAGAATCTTGGTATAAAGGTTGAGGTAGCTCATAGAGCTTTAGATGATGTTGATACTACAGTTAAGGTATTTAACATAATGATTGACAAGTTAAAGGAAAGAGGAGCGCAGACTTTAGAAGATATTGATATATATGCTTCTGATGAAGAATCTAAGAAAGTATCTTATAAAAAGGTTAAGACTTATCATGCTATAATTTTAGCAAAGGATTATGTAGGATTAAAGAATCTTTACAAGCTTGTATCATACTCTCATTTAGATTATTTTTATAAAAAACCACGTATTTTAAAGAGTATGTATGAAAAATATTCAGAAGGTTTAATTCTTGGAAGTGCTTGTAGTGAAGGAGAGCTATTTCAATCAATTCTTCTAGGAAGATCTGATGAGCAGATAGAAGAAATTGCAAAGTACTATGATTATTTAGAAGTTCAACCTCTAGGAAATAATGATTATTTAGTAAGGCAGGGGCAAGTACCAAATAAAGAATATATACAAGAGATTAATAAAAAAATAATAGGACTTGCAGAAAAATTAAATAAGCCAGTAGTTGCAACAGGAGACGTTCACTTCTTAGATCCTGAGGATGAAATATATAGACGTATATTAGAAGCAGGACAGGGATTTAAAGATGCAGATGAGCAAGCACCATTATATTTAAGAACAACAGAAGAAATGCTTAAAGAATTTTCTTATTTAGGAAGAGAAAAAGCTTATGAGGTTGTAGTTACAAACACTAATAAGATAGCAGATATGTGTGAGCCAATAAGTCCTATATCTCCAGAAAAATGTCCGCCACATATTGAAGGTTGTGAGCAGACAATTAAGGATATTGCATATGGAAAGGCACATGAACTTTATGGAGATCCACTACCAGAAATCGTTCAGGCAAGACTTGATAAAGAACTTGATTCAATCATAAAAAATGGATTCTCAGTAATGTATATTATAGCTCAAAAATTGGTGTGGAAATCAAATGAAGATGGATACTTGGTTGGGTCTAGAGGATCTGTAGGATCTTCTTTTGTTGCCAATATGACTGGTATAACAGAAGTTAATGCACTTCCACCACATTATAGATGTGCCAAATGTAAGTATTCCGACTTTGAAGATTATGGTGTATTAAATGGTTTCGATTTACCTGATAAAGTATGTCCTGTTTGTGGAGAAAATCTACATAAGGATGGGATAGATATACCATTTGAAACTTTCTTAGGGTTTAATGGGGATAAGGAACCTGATATAGATTTAAACTTCTCAGGAGAATATCAAGCAAAAGCTCATAGATATACAGAGGTTATATTTGGGAAAGGTACAACATTTAAGGCTGGAACCATAGGTACTATAGCTGAAAAGACAGCTTTTGGGTATGTTAAAAAATATTATGATGAGAAGAATATTCCAATAAATAAGGCAGAGACAATAAGAATTTCAACAGGGTGTACTGGTATAAAAAGAACTTCTGGACAGCATCCAGGGGGGATTATAGTTGTGCCAAAGGGAAGAGAAATCTTTGAATTTTGTCCCGTACAGCATCCAGCAGATGATCCTAATTCAGATATTATAACAACCCATTTTGATTATCACTCAATTGACCAAAATCTTTTGAAGCTCGATATACTAGGACACGATGATCCAACAGTTATAAGAATGCTTCAAGACTTAACTGGAGTTGATCCGCATGAGATACCTATGGATGATAAAGAAACTATGTCCTTATTCTTCTCTACAGAGGCTCTTGGGGTAACTCCGCAGCAGATAAATTCACAGGTTGGAACCTTTGGGATTCCGGAGTTTGGTACTAAGTTTGTTAGAGGAATGCTTGTAGATACAAAGCCAAGAACTTTTTCTGATTTATTATGTATATCAGGTCTTTCTCATGGTACGGACGTATGGCTTGGAAATGCTAAGGACTTAATTGATAATGGAGTAATTACCAGCATAAGTGATGCAGTATGTACAAGAGATGATATTATGGTTTATTTAATTAAAAAAGGGCTTCCACCAAACACTGCCTTTAAGATAATGGAAACTGTCCGTAAGGGAAAAGCATTAAAGGAACCTAAATGGGGAGAGTATGAAGAATTAATGAGAGAAAATGATGTGCCAGAGTGGTATATAGAATCTTGTAAAAAAATAAAATACATGTTCCCTAAAGCCCATGCTGCAGCTTATGTAATGATGGCCTTTAGAATAGCTTGGTTTAAGGTTCATATACCTAAGGCTTATTATGCAACATACTTTAGTATTAGAGCAAAGGCTTTTGATGCCGAATTTATGATTTTTGGAAAAGAAAAAGTTAAGGAAAAGATGAAGGAAATCCAAGCTATGGGTAATGAAGCTGGACCTAAGGATAAAGATATGTACGATGATTTAGAGATAGTTCTTGAGATGTATGAGAGAGGAATTAAATTTCTTCCAATTGATTTATATAAATCTCATGCTACAAAGTTCCAACTTGAGGAGGAAGGCATAAGACCATCTTTAAATAGTATATCAGGTATGGGGAATGTGGCAGCGGAAAGTATAGCAAGTGCTGCTAAAGAAAAAACATTTAATTCAATAGAGGATGTAAAGAAACGTTCAAAGATTGGAAATGCTGCTATAGATTTGCTTAGAAGATTCGATTGCTTAAGAGGTCTTCCAGAAAGTGATCAAATGTGCTTTTTCGATGGTCTTATGTAGTGTAAGCAATTAAAAATTTCATGTGAATAGCATACAGAGAAAATACTATGGAGTTTGTTATATAAAATAAATAGAAAAAGCATTCTTCATAATGATATTATCCCTTTATAGTAAATAGTTTTAAATAATAAAACTATTTCTATGAAGGGAAATTTTTTAATAATTATTTAATAAGTAAATTGAATATGAGAAAGTTTTAAGAATGAAAAAAGATAATGCCTTAATTAAATATAAATAAAAAAGAATGGCTTAACATAAGGGGGAGATAAGCCATTCTAAAAAATGAATTTTTAAAGAGAAACAAATAATGCTTTAACTACTTTATGAGTCTAATTATAGAAGTATATTATGACAAAGATGTGGCAGTTTCGTTTAGAGCTATGAAATATGGAAGAAAAATTAATGCATATAATAGTAGAGGAACTTATTATGGAAATAAATAAAGAGGATATTATGAGAAAGTGCTCAATAATATCCTCTTTTAAATTTTATTATTAAATTTCTAGAAATCAACAGTACGTGTATTTACTATTTGACAACCGGCATTTGTATATCTAACGCCTGTTACAACTATGCCGTCGCTATAAACTGTAATATGATATCCTTGAGGGCCTTTGCCTGAATCATTTCCAATTGAAGGAACATTAAATATACTAGCAGAATTATCCCCTAAAGAAAAGAAATTATCGCTATTCCATTCATCATTTTCTTTAAATTGTTCATGAGTATGGCCAGTAAATACTACGATTTCAGGGTGTCCAGTTAACCACTGCTTAACATATGTGGTGTTATTTGGATAAAGGTATCCCCAATCATCAAAAGTAGATCCATAAGTTGTTTGATATAATGGTTGGTGTAAAAAGATAAACATAGGTTTTTTTGAATCTCCACCCTCGTTTGTATTATCTTGAATTCTACCTTGTAGCCAATTAAGTTGAGTATCAGGATTAAGGTAAGCAGCGCAAGGATTAGTAGGTATTTCATCAGTACCTAGGAATAAAAGCCTATCATTTTTATTATTAATATATTGAATATCATATGAATTATCACGATCAGTATCAGTTACTTTACCCTTTGTATTTGCACTTAGAAGTTTTCGAATATTATTTGTATTACTGTTAAATCTATTAAGACCTGTATGAAAGTCTTCTATAATATTTGGTTGAACATAAGGATTAGCATCATATTCATGATTACCAATATTAAAATATATGTATGGAAGACCATCCTTTTGTTGATTTACTATATTATATAATTTATTATATGATGATTGTTGAGAGTTATCGACAACATCACCATTTATAACAATACATTGTTCATTTTTATATTTTCCGTTTTTTATGTTATTTTTTATAGATTCAAAGGTAGTGTTTAGATTTGCATTAGGATGAAAAGCACCATTAGGTGAAGGATCATCATCAGGTCCTATATGAGTGTCAGAAATGACATCGAATGAGTATGCAGCGCTTGCTGCAGTTGGTGTTACAGATATAAGCCCTATCGTTGAAATAGTTGCAATTAATAATGTTAATAAACTTTTGTGTTTTTTCATTGTTTTACCCCCTGTTAAGTTAAATTTTATAAAATATATAATAAATAAATTATATATTTTAAGAATACAACGACAAAAGAAGTATGTCAAATAATGATAAAAAGTGAAAAAAATATAATTATATACAAAAGCAGTAGATATACTTAAAAAGAACCATATAAATCTTTTGCTTTATATGGTTCTTTATCAAAAATATTTTTTCGTAAAATTCAGCTTGCTTTGTAAAATCTAAAGAGCTAAATCTTTACTAGCAATACCATTTTCATCTATTACATAATTAACATTATCTATAGTGATAGTGGTATTCCTTGCAGCATATCCCTTATCAGGATAGAAGTAATAAAGATATCCATTGATTGATTGAAGTCCTTTAGGGGCAGAGCCATCAGGGTTAAAATAATAGATATTAGAATTAATACTTTGCCATCCTGTTAGTAAAAAACCTAAAGAATTAAATCCATAAAAGGTTCCATTAATTGATATAACGCCAGTTTGCATAATACCAGTTTCATTGAAGTAGTATGTTTTACCGGTAATATTTCTAAATCCAGTTACCATATAAGCATATTGTGGATCAAAATAATATGTTTTACCACGATAGTTAAGCCAGCCAGTTTTAGCAATTCCAGTTGAATTGAAACAATAAATCTTAGAGTTTATAGTTTGCCAACCAGTAAGCATGATACCAGCATCACTAAATCCATAATTGGATCCATTAATAGTAATAACTCCGGTTTGCATGATACCAGTTTGAGCAAAGTAATATCTGTGATTATCGATAGTTTGCCAACCAGTTTGCATAATGCCATCAGTATTAAGAAAGTACTTACTAGCATTGTAAGTTATAAATCCTGTTTGCATAGCACCATCAGAACTAAAATAATATTTATTATTATTTAAATTTTGCCAGCCAGTAAGCATAATACCATTTGAATTAAAGTAATGTTGGCTAAAATTCTCATCTTTAAACCAGCCGGTAAACATAGTACCGTTTTCGTTAAAATAGTAAGTATTATTATTAATTGACTGAATTCCAGTAAGCATAATACCATCTGAATTAAATCCATAATATTTATTATCTATATAGACGATCCCAGTAAGCATGGCACCATTAGAATTTAAGTAATACTTATTATTATTTAAAGTTAACCAACCAGTTTGCATAGCACCAGAAGCATCAAGATAATATTTATTGTAACTAACAGTAATCCAACCGGTTTGCATAACACCATCACTATCAAAATAATAAGTTTTATCATTTATAGTTTGGAAGCCAGTTAATTTATATCCTAAAGAAGGACTAAAATAATAAGTTTTATCTAAAAGTGTAATTAAGCCGGTATTAGCAACTCCATCAGAATTAAAGTAATAAGTATGTCCATTAATTGACTGAATTCCAGTAAGCATAATACCATCGCTACCAAATCCATAGAAATTATTGTTTATGGAAATAGCGCCAGTAGCCATACTTCCATTAGAATTGAAATAATATTTATTGTTAGCCAAAGTTAACCAACCAGTTTGCATAGCACCAGAGGTATCAAGATAATATTTATTGTAGCCAACAGTAATCCAACCAGTTTGCATAGCTCCGTCGCTATCAAAATAGTAAGTCTTATCATTTATAGTTTGGAAGCCAGTTAATTTATATCCTAAAGAAGGACTAAAGTAGTAAGTTTTGCCTGAAAGTGCAATTAAACCAGTATTAGCAATTCCATCAGAATTAAAGTAATAAGTATGTCCATTAATTGATTGAATTCCAGTAAGCATAATACCATCACTATTAAATCCATAGAAATTGTTATTTATAGAAGTAATTCCAGTAAGCATAACACCATTAGAATTAAAGTAATATTTATTATTATTTAAAGTTAACCAACCAATTTGCATAGCACCAGAAGCATCAAGATAATATTTATTATAATTAACAGTAATCCAACCAGTTTGCATAACTCCTTCATTATCAAAATAATATGTACTATTGTTTATGGTTAAGAAGCCAGTTTGCATAATACCATTTTCATTAAAATAATATTTTTTATTATCTAAAGTTAAGAAACCAGTTTGTCTTATACCGCTAGAATTTAAATAGTATTTATTTGAGTCAACAGTAACCCAACCAGTTTGGAGAGCACCAGTATTATCAAGATAATAGCTGTTGTTATTAACAGTAATAAAACCAGTCAATTTATATCCTAAGGTAGGACTAAAATAATAAGTTTTATCAGAAATTACAGTCCAACCAGTTTTAGCAGTACCATCAGCATTAAAATTGTAGGTATGATCATCAATAGTTTGCATGCCAGTAAGCATAATACCATTAACGTCAAATCCATAAATATATCCATTAATAGTTTGGATGTTAGTAGCCATAATACCGTTAGCATCAAAATAGTATTTATTACTATTAAGTATTAGCCATCCAGTTTGGCGAATTCCTGAAGGATTGAAATAGTATTTTTTTGAATCAATAGTGATAAAACCAGTTTGTAAAATACCATCATCATTAAAATAATAAAAGTAATTATTTATATTAACTAAACCGGTTAATTTATAACCTAAAGTTGGACTAAAATAGTATCTATTTGAATTAATTGTAGTGAAACCAGTAATAGCGATACCGTTAGTGTTAAAGTAATAGGTATGTCCATCAATAGTTTGCAATCCAGTAAGCATAAAGCCATTATTATCAAATGCATAAATATATCCGTTTATGTGAACTATACCAGTTTGAATTAAACCATTTGAATTAAAGTAGTAGATATGCCCATCTATACTTTGTAATCCATATACTCTAGCACCATAACTATTGAAGTAGTATTTATTAGAGTCAATGGTAATCCAGCCTGTTTTAGCAGTACCATCAGAATTGAAACAGTAAGTATTTCCGTTTAACATTTGTAAACCAGTAAGCATTATACCATTATCATCAAATCCATAATAATTTCCGTTAATTAATAGAGTGCTACCAGTTTGCATAATCCCACTATTATTAGGATTAAAATAATAAGTCTTACCATCAATTGTTCTGAAACCAGTTTGTTTAATACCAGATAAATTTAGATAATATTTGTAAGAACCAACAGTAATAAAGCCAGTTTGCATAACACCATTGGTATCGAAGTAGTAAGTGTTATTATTTATATTTACAAAGCCTATCATCATATAACCATATGAAGGATGTGAATAGTACATTTTCCCAGAGTAAGGAACCCATCCAGTTTTAGCTTTTCCATCAACATTAAAGTAATAGTTATATCCATTTATAGAATGCCATCCGTACATCATAGTACCATCATTATTAAATCCATAGAAATTACCATTAATATTCTGTACACCAGTAAGCATAATACCATTAGTATCAAAATAATAATTAATGCCATTTATGGTTTGAAGCCCAGTAAGTTTTACACCAGATTCATTAAAATAGTAAGTGTTTCCACCTGATTTAATCCAGCCGGTTTGAAGGACACCATTAGAGTCAAAATAATAGACATTTTTGTCAATAGTTATAAATCCAACTTGCATATATGCGTATGATGGATCAAAATAATGTTTTTCTCCTGACAATGTAATAAAACCAGTTTGAGCAATGCCATCAGTATCGAAATAATAAAGATTTCCATTAATTTTTTGGAGACCAAAAAGCATAGCACCATTATTATCAAAACCATAATACTTACCATTGATTTTTTGTACTCCTGTAAGTAATACACCATTTGAATCAAAGTAATAATTTCTATCATCGATTGTTTGGAAACCTTTCTGTGCTATACCTGATGAATTCAAGTAATACCTATCAAGATGATAGATTGTTCCATAGTTATATCTTGAGTAATAATATGATGTGACATAATATTTTGAAGTCCATCCTGTTTGAATAAAACCATTTGCATTAAAATAGTAGATATTATTATTAATATTTTGTAAACCCATTTGCATTGTAGCATTATATGGGTTAAAGTAATATGTTCTCCCCGATAATGTAACAAAACCAGTTTGAGCAATGCCATTGGCATCAAAGAAATAGGTATTTCCATTGATAAATTGAAGTCCGAAAAGCATAACTCCATTATTATCGAAACCATAATACTTACCATTAATGGTTTGCACACCAGTTAGCATAACCCCATTGGAATTAAAATAATATTTAATTCCATTTATGATTTGAAGACCAATAACTTTTATTCCAGACTCATTAAAATAGTAAGTGCTACCACCTGATGTAACCCATCCAGTTTGAAGGACACCATTATTATCAAAGTAGTAAATATTGTTATTTATAGTTATAAGTCCAACTTGCATGTATGCATAAGATGGATCAAAATAATGTTTTTCTCCTGACAATGTAATAAAACCAGTTTGAGCAATACCGTTAGTATCGAAATAATAAAGATTTCCATTAATTTTTTGAAGTCCGAAAAGCATAGCACCATTATTATCAAAACCATAATACTTACCATTAATGTTTTGTACTCCTGTAAGTAATACACCATTTGAATTGAAGTAATAATTTTTACCATCGATTGTTTGTAAACCTTTCTGCGCTATACCAGATGAATTTAGGTAGTATCTATCAAGATGATAAATTGTTCCATAGTTATATCTTGAGTAATAATATGATGTAACATAATATGTTGAAATCCATCCAGTTTGCATAATACCATCTGTATTGAAATGGTAGATATTGTTATTGATAGTTTGTACCCCAGTTAGCATTACAGCGTTATATGGATTAAAGTAATATGTCTTACCTGATAATGTAATAAATCCAGTTTGAGCAATACCGTTAGAGTCAAAGTAATAAGTATTGCCATAAATAGTTTGGAGACCAAAGAGCATAGCTCCATTATTATTAAATCCATAGTATTTACCAGCAATATTCTGTACACCAGTTAACATAATTCCGTTAGTGTTAAAGTAATATTTGTTGCCATCGATAGTTTGTAATCCAGTTAATCTAGTTCCAGTTGAATTTACATAATATCTATATGAACCTTCTTTAATCCAACCAGTGACTAATTTAGAAGTACTATCACTAGCAGTTTTCATAATACCGTTAGGATAGAAGAAATAGCTAGTTCCATTTAATATCATTGATCCTAATTGCATACATGCATTAGATGGATTAAAGTAATATGTCTGTCCTAGATAAGTTATAAATCCGGTATTAGCAACACCGTCAGAATTAATATAATAAGTATTTCCATCGATATATTGCCATCCTGTTAACATTATGCCATTACTGCTAAAGCCATAGTATTTACCATTTATATTACGCACACCAGTGAGCATGATTCCATTATAGTCAAAATAGTATTTATCCCCATCAATGGTTTGCCAACCAGTTAATCTAATTCCAGATTCATTAAGATAGTATCGAGTAGAACTTATATTTAGCCAACCAGTTTGCATAATACCATCAATTCCCAAATAGTAAACATTATTGGATATGTTTTGGAAACCATATTGCGCACAAGCATTTGAAGGGCTAAAGTAATAAGTTTTATTTAAGTAAGTCACAAGACCTGTTTTAGCTGAACCATCGGGATTAAAATAATACATATTTGTGCCAAAAACTTGAAAACCAGAAACCAAATGACCGGCATTATCAAATCCATAATAAGTATTATTAATTGAAATTACACAATTATTTTGCATTGCACCATTAGCATCAAAATAATATTTAGTGCCGTTAATAGTTTGCCAACCAGTTAGTCGAACTCCAGAGGAATCAAGATAATAATATGTTGAACCATATTTTATCCAACCAGTCTGCATAGTACCATCATAGCCAAAGTAGTAATATTTATTATTAATATATTGAAAGCCATATAACATATTCCCAGAGGTAGGGTGGAAATAATAAGTCTTATTCAAATAAGTAAATAGTCCAGTTTGGGCTGAACCGTCAGAAGTAAAATAATAAATATTATTATTAATGTTTTGCCAACCAGTAAGCATAATACCGTTTTTACTAAAGCCAAAGATTTTACCGTTAACATTTGCTGTAATAGTAGACATAGTACCGTTACCATCAAAATAGTATTTATTGTCATCAATAGTTTGCCAACCAGTTAATCTAATTCCAGATTCATTAAGATAGTATCGATTAGAACCTACATTTATCCAACCAGTAAGCATAACTCCATCAGTATCAAAATAATAAATATTACTATTAATATTCTGAAATCCGTATTGAGCACAAGCATTTGATGGATGAAAATAATATGTTTTACCTAAGTAAGTTACAAACCCTGTTTTAGCTGAACCATCGGGATTAAAATAATACATATTTGTGCCAAAAACTTGAAAACCAGAAACTAGATGACCGGCATTATCAAATCCGTAATAAGTATTATTAATTGAAATTGCACAATTATTTTGCATTGCACCATTAGCATCAAAATAATATTTAATGCCATTAATAGTTTGCCAACCAGTTAGTCGAATTCCAGAGGCATCAAGATAATAATATGTTGAACCATATTTTATCCAACCAGTCTGCATAGTACCATCATAGCCAAAGTAGTAATATTTATTATTA